>JAUNDK010000077.1:2418-9668 GCA_030526115.1 Clostridia bacterium | reverse complement strand
GCTCCGAGGATGAAGTTGTTTTCGAGAACGGCGCGGTCAGAAGAATAAACACCGACGATGTGGTTACTCTTGAGCAGATAGGTGTTAAATCTCAGGTGTTCAATACAGTTCCGGCAGAATCCACAGCAACACATTCTTCTCCTGTTTCACCGCCTCCGTACATGGTCGGCATGGTGGAGATTGAGCTGGATAAACTCACTGGTCAGGTGGATATTCTTGATTACATGTCAGTTGTTGACTGCGGTATTCCGATAAATCCCGCACTTGCAAGGGTTCAGGCAGAGGGCGGTATAGTTCAGGGCATAGGACACACCCTATTTGAAAATGTCACCTATGACAGCCACGGTAAACCTGTGGAATCCTCATTCATGCAGTACAAAATTCCGACAAGACTTGACATGGGTAAGCTGAAGGTTGAGTTCGAGCACAGCTACGAGCCGACAGGACCTTTCGGCGCAAAATCCATAGGAGAGATTGTTATTAATACTCCGGCCCCTGCAATAGCCCACGCTATTTACAGAGCAACAGGCACATGGCACAGAGAACTTCCCATAACTCCCGAGAAAATAGCAATGTCAATAAAAGACTGAACGGAGGATAAACAGTGAACAGAATTATTCTTGCAACAGGCAACAAAGATAAAGTTCGTGAAATAAAAGAAATACTTGAGGGTATGGACGTGGAAATCCTTACCATGAAAGAAGCTGACTGCGTCGCAGATCCGGAAGAGGACGGAACAACATTCGAGGAAAATGCTCTAATTAAAGCAAGGGCAGTTGCGAAAAAATGCGATGCCATAGTTATTGCAGATGATTCCGGTCTTGAGGTGGACTTTATGAACAGGGAGCCGGGCATCTATTCCGCACGTTGGATGGGTCATGATACAAGTTATGATATCAAGAATCAGGCTATACTTGACAGACTTGAGGGTGTGCCGAAAGAAGAGAGAACAGCCCGTTATGTGGCTGCAGTAGCCGCTGTTCTGCAGGATGGCAGAGAGCTCGTCGCCCGTGAGACCATGGAAGGTTACATAGGCTGGGAACCTGAAGGAGAAAATGGATTCGGTTATGACCCGATCTTCTACCTTGAGGAGTTCGGACATTCAAGCGCATATATTACGTCAGAACAGAAACATGCCATATCCCACAGAGGAAAAGCTCTCAGAGCAATCAGAGAAATGCTCGTAAAAGAACTTGGAATTTAAAATTATTGACAATCGGGAATATGGAATATATACTTAAATAAACTATACTTAATTACAGAGGTGCTCTATGTTTTGTCATAACTGTGGTAAACAGATTGAAGACGGCTCCGCTTTCTGCACATATTGCGGAACTGCGCAGGGCAACAGAAACATCGGTCAGCAGGTAGCTGATGCTGCCGGTACAGCATTCACTCAGTCTGAGCAGGAACTCAGCAATGCTGTAAACAATGTGGTTAATCAGAACAGCTACAATGCTTCCGGTTATGGTGCAACTCCGCTTCAGGAGAACAGAAGTCTTGTAACTTACATTCTTCTTTCAATTGTAACCTGCGGAATCTACGGCCTTTATTTCATTTACAAAATGGCTCAGGATGTCAATGTTGCATGTGAAGGCGACGGAGAATCCACACCGGGTCTTGTTGCTTTCATTCTTCTTTCATATCTTACCTGTGGTTTCTATTCTTACTACTGGTATTATAAGCTTGGTAACAGACTTCAGAATAATGCCCCACGTTACGGTATGAGCTTCAGCGAGAACGGTTCTACTGTACTCATGTGGTCTATATTCGGATCTTTCATATGCGGTCTCGGTGTTTTTGTTGCAATGAATATTCTCATCAAGAACTCAAATGCAATCTGTGCCGCTTACAATCGCAATAACGGTATGTAAAATATCATCCCCCTGAGAATTATCAGGGGGAATTTTCATAGAGGAGGGATAAAGTGAATAAATATCGTGAAGAACTTAAGTTTATCCCTGCTTTCGTGTTGATTGTGGGAATAATCTGGTTTACAGGCTGTCCGGTTAAACTGCTTACGGGAATTTCCTGTGCCGGTTGTGGGATGACAAGGGCATGGATTTCTTTACTCAGATTGGATTTTACAGAGGCTTTTCACTATCATCCGTTCTTTGCCGCTCCTGCCATATTTGTGGTTTCATATATTCTGAAAAAGAACGGACACGAAAAAAAATTCAGAATCTCATGCATTGTTATCGTTATTCTTCTGCTTGTGGTATGGGTAATAAGACTTTTTAATCCTGACGGAATAGTGGAGTTCGCTTTGAAGGATGGACTGATTTACAGGGTGCTGAACAGAATATATTCACATTAAACAGCTTTTCGCTCGGATTCTTCCGGGCGATTTTTCTCATTGTGCACTTATTCGTGTAATATATATTCTGTGTTTGCCGTATCTGTGTTACATGTGATATAATCAGGTATATTAATGTATGCCGAGGAAAAAGTATGAGCAGATTACTTAAAACTCTTGGTTTTGTGCTGATAACGCTGAGTGTTGTTGTGCTGAGCTGTCATGTTATGGCAGAGGATGTACTCACCGAAGAGTATAATACAGAAGAGATTACTTTTGCGGAGAAATCTCAGGAGGAAACTCCGATAATTGAAGAAGGTGTTACTGAGGAAATTTTTGAGGAAAGCTCTATGGATATTCCCGAAGAAATATCTGAGGAAGAAAGTACAGCCCCGGATGAAGAGGAACTTGTTCACGAAGAAGAAATTTTTGTGGAAGAGGCGAAAGATGCCGAAACCTCAGACGGTGTTTACAGTTATGAGATAACGGACAATAATACCGCAGTCAGAATAACCGCTTTTCTTATTAAACAGATAACCGGTAATAACAGAGAAATATATATTCCCGATACCATAGAGGCTCTGCCTGTAAAATATATAGGCAGTCGAAGTTTTGCGGATGTAATCGGTTTGCATTACGTGCATATTTCCGCATCGGTGGAGCTTATCGAAGATTATGCCTTCAGAAACTGCGTAAATCTTACAAGAGTTTCTATGGAGTCATCAAACCCGAACTTCGGAACAGATGTTTTTTCAGGCTGTGCGGTTCAGAGTAATGAGGATTTCAAAATTATCGGCAAAACAGGAAGCAATGCTGAGATTTATGCCGAATCAAACGGTCATCTGTTTATATGTGAGTCAGGGAATTATCAATATATAAAAAAGAACGGAACAGCAGAAATTTTTCGGTATACTGGAAATGAGGAACAGATTGTTATTCCCGGCAGGCTGGATAACCTTACAGTTACTTCTGTTGGCGAAGATGCGTTTATGATGAATTCGTCTGCCGAAAGCATTACTGTTTCCGAGGGAATTACAGCCATAGGTGAGAGTGCTTTTGCTTACTGTGATATGGAGTCTATGATACTTCCGAATTCCCTTACATATATAGGGAAATACGCTTTCACGGATTGCAGATGGCTTTCAGCTGTGGAAATTCCCTCACAAGTCAGTTACATCGGAAAAGACGCCTTTTCATATTGCGAAAGTCTTGAAGAAATTACAATTCCCGAGAATATTTCCACAATATATGATTATACATTCTCATGGTGCAAAACTCTCAGCAAGGTTACTTTTCCCAAAAATCTGAATTCTGTGGGTGCAGAAGCCTTTTTTGGTGTAAGTGCAGATGTTACTGTTCCATGCGAAAGTAATCTCCCAAGGCAGAACTATGGCGGAACTTTAACATGGCTTGACGATCACTCCGGAAAAGAACTTACACCGAAATTAACCTGGAACGGAACATCTTCATGCCGATTCAGTATGATCTGTACCTGTGGAAAAGAAGCCGATGGAAAAAACTGTGATATAACATCAAAAGTCACCCTGAAGGCTACAACCGAGTCCACAGGAAAAAAGGTTTATACAGCCACCTGTAAATATGACGATATTGATTACTCCTCAAAAAAGACGGTGGTAATTAATAAACTTATCGTTACTCCACCAAAAGCAAATTCACTGGTATATACAGGTTCACCACAGAATCTAATAACAAAGGGAACAGGTTCAGGCGGAACCCTGAAGTACAGTCTCACTATGTCCGGAACTTACAGCTCTGATTTGCCGACAAAGACAAATGTGGGAATATATAAAGTATATTATAAGGTTTTCGGCGGAGCAAATTATGAGGATACTTCACCAAAATACATAACGGTAAATATAAAACCGAAAAAGGCGGAAATATCCTCTTGGGCAAACATTTCCACCGGAATTAAGCTCACATGGGCCAAGGTTACCGGTGCAACCGGATACGAAGTTTTCAGGGGTTCTGAAAAGATTGCCACGGTAACAGACGCATCAACTGTTACTTTTACCGATAAAGGTGTGAAGAATTCCGCTAATAAAACATCCTATACCTATTATGTGAGAGCTTATTATAAAAATTCTTCAGGTACTGTAATCTATGGTGCAAAGTCTGTCGGAAGATTCACAAGAAGAATGCAGACACCGACAATAAAGAGTTACTCAAACACTTCCTCAGGTATTAAACTTACATGGGAAGCTCAGAGCGGTGCAACAGGTTATGTAATTTACAGGGACGGAACAAAGATAAAGTCTGTGACAGGAACATATTTTACAGATACCGCTGTAATAACTTCAGCTAACGGTAAGGCATACAGATACACAGTAAAGGCATATTATAAAACAGCCTCCGGAGCATATTATTACTCAGGTGCAAGTTCCGGAAAGACAGCATACAGAGTGAAGTCTCCATCATCGGTTACAATTACATCCAGTTCAGGCTCTGTAAGTCTGAGGTTTACTGCCGTTCCAAAGGGAATGAACTACGTAATATATCGTTCCACATCGAGATCAGGCAGCTATTCAGCGGTGAAAACCCTTGGCGAAGGATGTTATTATTACAAAAACACGGGTCTTACAAAGGGCAGAACCTATTACTACAAAATCAGAGCCTATAAGATAATCAATAATGTAAAAATCTGGTCTGCATACAGCAGTATATGTTCAGTTTCAGTTAAGTGATACAAAGGACGCGCTTTTTCCCATGGGAAGAGTGCGTCCCTTTTGTTTACATGTAAATCCAGGGCATAGTAACTCACGTAATCGAATTTTTATTATCTTGAATTAGAAGTTTTAATGTGATAAAATCAATATAGATAATTATATGTTATTGTGGATTGATATCCGGAAAGTCAGAAGAGGTTTGTTCCATGAAATATAATCATTTTAGAATTAAAGGAATTACCGCATTGTTTATTGTTCTGTGCGTGATTTTTTCCATGACCGCACCTGGTGCCGTCGCAGAGTCTCACGAGCATAAAACAGTAAAAATCGGTTATTATGAGGACCATAATTTCCAGGCGGGAGCAGGTGAGGATTTAGTCAAATCAGGTTATTCGTTCGAGTATCTTCAGAGACTCCAGCCATATACAAACTGGGAGTATGAATATGTTTACGGTGAATTCGACGAAATGTACGAAGCACTCATAAACGGAGATGTCGATATTCTCACAGGTCTCGCTTATAGAGAAGAGAGGGCAGAACTGTTCTCTTACCCGGATACTTACATGGGCAATACCATATATTCCCTCGAGAAAAAACAGGAGAGAACCGATATCAATTCAAATCCTCAGAGTATGCAGGGAATGAAAATCGGTGCCCTTGTGGGTCCGATGGAATCTGCCCTTAAGACTTTCCTTGAGGAGAATGAAGTAAATGCCGAAGTAGTCATATTTGAGAATCTCACAGAGAGAGACGACGCACTTCTTTCGGGTGATGTGGACCTTGTTATTCTTGAAAGCTCTTCCACATCCGCAATAAAGGAGATTGAAGCGGTAATGGAGATAGGAGGCAATGAGTATTTTGCCTGTGTATCAAAGAGCCGCCCCGATATTCTGGAGGATCTTAACACTGCCCAGACAAAGCTTATCGCCGGTAATCCGAGACTTCGAAACGAACTCTATGACAAGTGGTTCAGACACAACACTCAGACAGCTGCGCTCACAGAGAGCGAGACTGCATGGGTGGCAAATCATCCTCAGTTAAAAATCGGTTACTATAATACATATAAGCCATATTCCGATACCGACGAAAACGGAGAGGTAACCGGTGTTATAAAGGATCTTGTTCCTGAAATGCTGAATACTCTCAATGTCAGCGAAATTCAGCCCGAATATGTGGGATATAACGATTATCATGAGATGCTCGATGCTCTTAATAACGAAGAGATAGATGTTGTTTTCCCGGCGATTTCCGAGTATTGGACTGCCGAGCAGTTCAATTTTATGCCAACAGACGGAGTAATCTCTACATATTATAACCTGGTTTTCAAGGGTGATAATTACCCTTCCATGGATAATTCCACCATCGCCATGAGAAAATCCAACGGTGTGGTACAGTCTTTCAGTATGCTCGAATACCATTGCTGTGAGATGAAATATTATGATACCGTAAAAGACTGCCTTAATGCGGTTTTGAGCGGTGAAGCGGATGCAACTTTCCTGAGCGGTCAGCGAACATCTTCCGTTCTTATTTCTGACAGTAATTACAAACAGCTCAAAGTTGCTCAGGTACCAAATACAGTTTCGCTTGGTTTTGGCGTGAGAAGAAATGACTCTGCAACAATGGAGTTTTTCAATCACGCAATTTCCCTTCTGGAGCCGGACTACGCCATTACAAGAACCTATCTTTATGAAGAGAGCCTTCCTATCAGCACAGCTGAATTTCTCAGACAGAACTGGTGGCTGCCGACTTTGGCAATACTGCTGATTATAATAATAACATCTGTATTTTTCGGAATAAGCTTAAAAAGGAACAAACGACATATGCAGGAGCTTACTGAGGCAAACCGTGCAAAGAGTGAATTCCTTTTCAGCATGAGTCATGATATCAGAACCCCGATGAATGCGATTCTGGGATATTCGAGGCTTATGAAAAAGGAACTCAAAGACCCCAAGCTTGTTGATTATCAGGAGAAAATTGAGCAGTCCGGTAATGTGCTTCTCAATATCATTAACAATGTTCTTGATATGTCTCACATAGACAGCGGAAAAGTGGAAATCGCAGAGGATGTGCTTCATATTCCGGATATTCCTACGGGAATGGTGAATGTTATCGGTACCGAGGCGGCAAAGAAAGATATAAAGCTCAGCTATACCTGCAATGTGGAGCATGAGTATATTATTACCGACAGAACAAAGCTCAATGAGATTTTCATGAACATTGTAAGCAATGCCGTAAAGTACACTCCGGCAGGAGGAAGTGTAAGCGGAATC
>JAUNDK010000077.1:0-2408 GCA_030526115.1 Clostridia bacterium | reverse complement strand
GAAGAGCTTCCGTGTGATGAAGAGGGATATGCTATCATAAAAACCACAATAACCGATACCGGAATAGGAATAAGTGAAGAATTTATTCCGCACCTTTTCGATTCATTTACAAGAGAGCGCAACACCACCATTGGTAAGGTAAGTGGTACAGGCCTTGGTCTTTCCATAGTGAAAAAGCTTGTTGATCTCCTTGGTGGAACCATTGAGGTAAAAAGTGAAGTTGGCAAGGGTTCTTCTTTTGCGGTAACTCTGAAACAGAAAATTGCCGACGAAAATCAGATTATGACAAGACATACAGAGCTTCGTGAAAATGATTTCGAGAGTCTCAGAGGTAAACGTATACTTCTTGCCGAGGACAACGATCTCAATGCGGAAATTGCCATTTCCATACTGGAGGAAATGGGATTCGAGATTGAACATGCCGAAGACGGAGATGTATGTCTGGATATGCTCACAAAGGCAGAACCCCACTATTACGATTTTATTCTCATGGATATTCAGATGCCGAATATGGATGGTTACACAGCTACAAGACTGATAAGGAAAATGACAGATTCCGAAAAGGCAAACATTCCGATTATTGCCATGACTGCCAACGCATTTGAAGAGGACAAAAAGAATGCATTTAAGGCAGGTATGAACGGTCATGTTTCCAAACCTATTGATGTCAATATTCTCGTTGAACAGCTGATGGAAGTAATAAAGTAATCCCTTTTGTGTCAGAAACAATAAAGGAATACATTAACAAAAGTAAAGAAAATTTCTTTGCAGCTCTCATTTTTGATGAGAGCTGCTTTTTTGTCTTGTGCATATTTGGAGAAACAGACAAACAGTATTTAAATAGCAGAAGGAATGTTTTGGAATTCCCTTGATTTCCTTGCACTTAATATAATTTTGTGTTAGAATTGTAAAGGTTTAATAGTGGAATTATGCCTATTTTATATATAGTTACACAAAGAAGGTTTGTTTATGGATAAAAAAGTGTTTTCAAGCAAACTCAGAATTGAGCAGGTGGTTCTGGTTGTCTGTATAATAATGCTGCTTGCCATAATACTTCAATCGGGTATTACCGGGCTTCTCGCAAAGAGCAATGTTGAGAAATCGGGCACTATGCTCCTTAACCAGATAGAATCTGTTATCAATGATAATTCTTCCAGAGAAGACAGTCATACAGAAGAACTCAAAGAAACCTATGTTTCCTATGCGAAAACAATTGCATATATACTTGCGCTCAATCCCGATGCTGTCTATGATATCACCGAGCTGAAGAACATTGCAGAACTTCAGCACGTGGATGAAGTACATATTTTTGATACCGAGGGAACCATAATTTCAGGTACAGAACCCAAGTATTACGGATACAGCTTTGATTCCGGTGAACAGATGGGCTTTTTCAAGCCTATGCTGAATGATAAGAACCTCACACTTGCTCAGGATATTATGCCGAACACAGCTGAGGGAAAAAGCATGATGTACACCATGGTGTGGAGTCCTGACAATAACTTTATGGTTGAAGTCGGTGTAGAACCTCACCGTTTTCTTTCAGAGGTGGAAGAAAACAGCATAGAAAATGTTATCAGACATATCCCTGTTGTTCCGGGATATGACATTTATGCTGTGGATCTGTCCACTTATGAAATAGTGTCATCCACAAACGAACTGGTTCTTGATTCTTCTCTTATTTCAGGGTTCGCAGGTAGCATGAGCTATGATGAATCCGGATCGAACTTCGGAAGAATCAGACATAAGGGAGAGGAATACTATGCCTCTTACCGTAAGATTGGTAATTATATGATTGCCACAGTCTATTCAATGAATGAAAGTTCTGTGAGCCGATTTGTTCCGGTTGTAATCATGGCGCTGTTTATGGGCCTTGCGGGTCTTGTAATCTTCAGGCTTTTCTCAAGACTTTATAAGGTTAATGAGGAAGAGGCACGTCAGGTTCAGCTGATAAGGGAATACAGCCGTACCATGTCCAGTGCAGGATTCGGCATGTGGCACATTATACTTAAAGACGGCGAAGCTCCTCGTATGCAGGTAAACGGGAAAATGGCAGAACTGCTGGGAATAGAGCCATCAGGAATGACAGAAGAGCAGATTTACGATTCATGGTATGAAAGAGTAAGCCCCGAAGCTCTCGATTCTGTTTCAAAGAGTGTGGAAGAAATGCTTTCCGGCCATTTTTCAGAGAATACCTATCGATGGAATCACCCTGAAAAGGGACTGATAGATGTAAGATGCGGCGGTACCTCCGAAAAGAAAGATGATGACAGTTTTGTCCTCAGCGGTTATCATGCGGATGTAACAAATCTAGTAATCGAGGAACAGAATCAGAAAACCGCTCTTTCTGAGGCGAAAGAGGCGGCTGAGGCAGCTGACAAGGCAAAGTCTGCTTTCCTCTTTAATAT
>JAUNDK010000076.1:3277-9697 GCA_030526115.1 Clostridia bacterium | reverse complement strand
GAGGATGATGAAGAGTTTAAGAATCCGGTGGATCTGATGTTTGAAGAACTGGAAGAGCAGAACCCGGACCATTTTGCAGTGAGGCAATATGCGAAGTATAAGCTTGCGGCCGGCAAGACCTCAAAGTCGATCTTGATTTCCTGTGGTGCAAGGCTTGCTCCGTTTGATATTGCAGAACTCAGAGAGATAACCGCATATGATGAACTTGAGCTTGATACACTGGGAGACAGAAAGACAGCTCTTTTTGTAGTAATCTCAGACACCGATGATACCTTCAATTTCCTTGTAAGTATCATGTATACACAGTTATTCAACCTGTTGTGTGAAAAGGCTGATGATGTGTATGGTGGTAGACTTCCGGTTCATGTGCGCTGTCTGCTGGATGAGTTTGCAAACCTTGGTCAGATTCCGAACTTTGAAAAGCTCATTGCAACCATAAGATCAAGAGAGATTTCGGCATCCATTATTCTTCAGACACGAAGTCAGCTTAAAGCACTTTACAAGGACAATGATTCCACAATCGAAGGTAACTGCGATACTCTGCTGTTCCTGGGAGGAAAGGAGACTTCCACACTTAAGGAAATGTCAGAATTACTTGGAAAGGAGACTATCGATCTATACAACACATCCGACAGCAGAGGCAGTCAGCGAAGCAACAGTATCAACTATCAGAAAACCGGTAAGGAACTCATGACTAAAGATGAGCTTGCGGTAATGGACGGTAACAAGTGCATACTTCAGGTTCGAGGAGTAAGACCGTTCCTAAGCGATAAGTATGATATTGAGAAGCATCCGAATTATCATCTGCTTGCTGATTATGACAAGCGCAATGCCTTCGACCTGGAAGCATATGCATCACACAAACTAAGATTAAAGAAGAATGACGAGGTAGAAGTAATTGAAGTAGAAATTTGAAAGGACTGATAAAACTATGACCCGAAAACTTAATACTTTATTGGCAGGCGTAGTGATGATTATGGCACTATGCCTTTTTGCATCTCCGACAGCACATGCAGCGTCGAAGGATTTATCACAAATGAACGTAACATTTTCACTGGACAGTTATGAAACAAACGGTGGGTTCTATACTATGACAAACGGTGTGTACCATACAAAGTATTCTGGCCTCTACAAGGAACCGAAACCAAGCAATGTATGTTACACAGTAGGTGGAGTAAAGAAAAACCTTGAGAGAAAGTACTATGCTATCAGCTATTCAAATCACCTGAATGCGGGAACAGCAACCATAACTCTAAAGGGAATCAACGGTTACACAGGCTCGGTATCAAAAACCTTCAAGATTGATCCTATACCTATCACTGCTTATCCAATCACTGTGGGAAACATTTCAGATGTAACCTATAACGGAGTGTATCAGTATCCGAGTGTAAGTGTAAAGTACAGTGGAAGCTCATCTTCAAAAGAGCAGCCTCATGTAATCAACATGAAGAAAGGAACAGACTATGTGCCTGTATTCTCAAACAACAAGAACACAGGCACGGCAACAGTAACTATCAAGGGAAAAGGTAATCTCACAGGATCTGTTACAAGGACCTTTAAGATTAAGCCGAAGTCCATCAGCGGATATTCTGCTTCACTGGCTTTTCTCAGTAAGACCTATACAGGTTCTGTAATAACTCCCGATGTAACGGTAAAAGACCCGAATGGAAATGTGCTGTTCTCAGGGAACTATTACAACACCTACTCTAACTGTACCAATGCAGGTACAGCCAAGGTAACGGTAACAGGTGTTGGTAATTACTGCGGAACCATCACAAGAACTTATCAGATAAGACCGAAGTCTATTCAGACAGGTTATGTGGTTTATCTGTCATTCAGCAGTAAACCATACACAGGCAAACCTGTTAAGCCAACCGTAACTGTAAAGACAACAAGTGGAGGATATTTCCCGAGCACAAACTACACAGTAAGTTATGTCAATAACATCAACCGGGGTCTGGCTCAGGTTAAGATTACCGGCAAGGGAAACTATACCGGAACGATTTTAAAGTCATTCCGGATAACTTAAGTAATACGGTGTTCAGCACCATCGATACGCTTAATAGCACCGCCTGTACGAGTTTCAGCACCGGCAGTACGGACTTGAGCACCACTTACAGAAAGGATGTGATTCCAATGTGCACTTTAACTTAGCTGCCATAAGGAAAGAGAAAATTATAGAAGAAAGATATTGAATTTAGGAAAGGAAAAGCTGTCTGTTTTAAATAGGCAGCAGAGTAAGAACAGACAGTAGAAAAGAAAGAATGGGATTTTTCACTTCAGCAGTAACTACACTGGGAACAATGGTAACAGCATTAGGCGCAGGTCTTGGTATCTGGGGAATCGTTAACCTCATGGAAGGTTACGGACAGGATAACCCGGGTGCAAAGTCACAGGGCATCAAGCAACTCATAGCAGGCGGTGCCGTGGCTCTGGTAGGAACAACCCTCGTGCCTCTGCTCAGCTCCGCTCTCGGTTAAGAGAACTTTGGCCTGAAGGGAGGGATGAAAGATGTTTGATATATTCGGAGAAATCGAGGAGTGGTTCCGATCCCTCCTCACAGGCTTTATTACAAGCAATATGACAACAATGTTTACAGATGTAAACGATAAAACTTCATCCATAGCCGGGGAGGTCTCAAAGACTCCCCAGCAGTGGAATGCATCCGTATTCTCGATGATACAGAGCATATCGAGCTCGGTAATCATTCCGATAGCTTCGATAATAATTGCTCTTGTTATGACCTATGAGTTAATCAGCATGATAATCGAGAAAAACAATATGCATGATGTGGACACATGGATGATCTTCAGATGGGTGTTCAAGGCATTTATCACTATTACACTTGTGTCAAATACCTTCCAAATTACCATGGCGATATTTGAAGTCGGACAGTCGATAGTCAATTCGGCATCGGCAATAGTAGGCTCGAACTCGGCAGTCAATGTCGATGAAGTCGTGGGTAATCTGGAGACACTCCTTGAAGATATGGAGATAGGAGAAATGCTTCTTCTCACCATTGAATCACTCATAATGTCCCTTGCGATGAAGATAATATCACTGCTCATAACAGTAGTGCTCTATGTGCGTATGATGGAGATATACATATACACCTCAGTAGCACCGATTCCTTTCTCAACCCTTATGAACAGGGAGTGGGGAAATATCGGTAACAACTACATACGGGGTCTGGTAGCACTTGCCTTCCAGGGATTCTTCATCATGGTAATAGTCGGTATCTACTGTGCTCTTGTAAACAGCGTCACGGTAAGCTCTGATATACATTCAGCCATGTTCGAGCTTGGAGCGTTCACAGTGTTACTCTGTTTTGCATTGTTTAAGACGAGTTCCATAAGTAAGTCGATAATGGGAGCTCACTAAGAAAGGAGGAATGGTCATGGCTTACGTACAGGTTCCGAAAGACCTGACAGAAATAAAGACGAAGATAGTTTTCAACTTAACAAAAAGACAGCTGATCTGTTTCAGTATTGCGATAGCAGTCGGAGTTCCGGTGTACTTTCTGGCAAGACAGTTAAATGATTCACTTGCGGCAATCATCATGGTAATTGTGATGCTGCCTTTTTTTCTTCTTGCCATGTATAGGAAAGACGGACGACCGCTGGAAAAGATACTGAAGGATATTATCACTCAGAAATATCTCAGACCCGGAATAAGGGTTTACAGAACAGCGAATCTTTACCGATTACTTGAAGAGGAGGAAGAATATGATAATGGGAATAAGGGATCTCGACAAAAATCCCCCAAGAACAACAAAAGTAAAAGATAACCATGAAGTCGGCAGCATACTTACTGCGAAAGACAAAAAGAGAATAGTCAAAGAAAAGCGCAAGCTCCTTGAGTCCTCAGCTCAGGGAGTTTTGCCATATATGCATATCTATCCTGACGGTATATGCCATGTGCAGGGTAAGCAGTATAACAAGACCCTGCGTTTTGGAGATATCAACTATCAGCTGGCAACGAATGAGGATAAGACAGCGGTATTTGAGAACTGGTGTGATTTCTACAATTACTTTGACTCGGGTATCAGTGTTCAGGTTACATGCCTGAATCAGTATTCCGATGCCGAGGAGATGGGTAAGCTCATAGAGATTCCCGATAAGGATGATGAATTCAATGACATCAGACATGAGTACTCAGAGATGCTTACAAATCAGCTCACCAAGGGTAATAACGGTATCACCCGAAAGAAATACATCACCTTCGGAATAGATGCCGAGAACCACAAGGAAGCAAAGCTCAAGCTTGAGAGAATTGAAACTGACATACTCAACAGCTTACACAGCATGGGAGTTAAAGCGGACAGTCTCACAGGTTTTGAACGCTTAAAACTTCTTCACAGCATACTCAATCAGAACAGTGCTGATAAGTTTCTTTTCAGTTATGATCTCATAAAAGATACGGGACTTTCCACAAAGGATTTCATCTCACCGACTTTCTATGATTTCAGAAATCATGAGAGATTTAAGATGGGCAGGACTTATGGTGCTTCTTCATATCTGATGATAACATCACCGGAACTCTCAGACAGAATGCTCTCTGATTTCCTTGATATTGATAACTCAATGCTGATAAATATGCACATCCGCAGCATAGATCAGACCAAGGCTATCAAGAATGTTAAGGCAAAGATATCCGACCTCGACAAGATGAAGGCAGAGGAGCAGAAGAAAGCTGTAAGAGCAGGTTACGACATGGAGATACTTCCTCCTGACCTTGTAACCTACACCAATGAGGCAAAGAAACTCCTTGAGGATTTACAGACCCGAAACGAGAGAATGTTTCTTGTGACTTTCATCATCACAAACTTTGCAAAGTCAGCAAAGGAGCTTGAAAACAATGTGGCTCAGATTTCTTCCCTTGCTCAGAAGTATAACTGCAATATCCGCAGACTTGATTACAGACAGGAGCAGGGACTTATAAGTTCAATCCCGATAGGCAATAATCTCATTGATATTGAGAGAGGATTAACCACTTCAGGTACAGCAGTATTCGTTCCGTTCACAACAGAGGAGCTGTTCCAGACAGGCAAGGCTCTTTACTGTGGAATCAATGCTCTCAGTAATAACCTGATAATGGCTGACAGACTCAAACTCAAGAATCCGAACGGACTCATTCTTGGTACACCGGGTTCAGGCAAGAGTTTTGCGGCAAAGAGAGAGATAACCAATGTGTTCCTTGTAACTGATGATGACATCATAATCTCAGATCCCGAATCTGAGTACGGTGAACTTACTGAGGCACTTCACGGTCAGGTAATAAAGATATCCCCGATAAGTGATCAGTACATCAATCCTATGGATATCAATCTGAATTACAGTGAGGATGAAAGCCCGGTTTCCCTTAAGTCCGACTTTGTTATCTCTCTGTGTGAACTGATACTTTCAGGCAGGGAAGGTCTTGCACCTACCGAAAAGACTATCATTGACCGCTGTGTTAAGAGAGTCTATGAGAAGTATATGCAGAACCCAATACCTGAGAACATGCCGATACTTGAGGATCTGTATATCTCACTCAGAGAACAGAGAGAGGAGGAAGCTCAGAGAATAGCAACAGCCCTTGAGATGTATGTTAAGGGATCTCTCAATGTTTTCAACCATCGTACCAATGTGGATACAAACAACAGAATAATCTGTTTTGACACAAAGGAGCTGGGTAAAAACCTGAAGAAGATAGGCATGCTCATTGTAGAAGATCAGGTATGGAACAGAGTTACAGGAAACCGTGAAAAGAACAAAATCACAAGATATTTTGCCGATGAGTTTCACCTGCTTCTTAAGGATGAACAGACGGCACAGTATTCCGTTGAAATATGGAAAAGATTCCGTAAATGGGGTGGAGTTCCGACAGCACTTACTCAGAACATCAAGGACTTTCTTAACAAGTCAGATGTAGAGAACATCGTTGAAAACTCCGACTACATACTCATGCTGAATCAGGGTCCTGACGACAGAAAGATTCTGGCAGACAAACTTAATATATCCCCGCATCAGCTCAGTTTCGTGACAAACGCAGAAGAAGGTGCGGGTCTTTTGTTTTACGGTAACACAATCATTCCTTTCAGGGACAGATTCCCGAAGGATACAAAACTTTACAGACTGATGACCACTAAGGTTTCAGACAAGGAGGAGCAGATATGAGCTTAATATGCACACAGTTTATTGATTGCATGGATTCTGAGGTAAACGTAACAATACCACTCAGAGCACTTTGTGTTCTTCACGGGGAAATTGAGATTCTTGATTCTATGATAGAACTGATTACCTACCTGAAGAATAATTACGAACATGACCGTTTGGATGATTATCTGAAGGAAGTGTCCAGAGACTGTGACACACTGGAGCGTATTCGTCAGAATATTGCATCAACCCCTGAGATATGGTTCGGTGAGGAAGATGATAC
>JAUNDK010000076.1:0-3258 GCA_030526115.1 Clostridia bacterium | reverse complement strand
AGAAGAAAAGGAAAGAGGAGAATGCGATATGATGAATATACGAGATATTAAGAAAGGCACAACAACCGAGATTTCCACAAAGGCTCTGGTAGCTCTCTGCTATGAGGTGCAGATTCTTGCAAGCATGGCAGATAAGCTTATCAGTGAAAGGGAAAGAGAAAAGAAAGCACAGAGAATCAACCATGAGGCAAACAGAGTATTTGCCAAGGCTGAAGGAGATATTCAGTCCCTGCTGACAATCTATGACTCCATAGTTTCAAATCACAGTTCCTGGCTTAACGAGGATGAGAACACCGAAGCTATGGTTTCCGAGATAGAGAGAATATCCTTATCTAAAGAGGATCGTGAGAAGCATCTCAGAGAAAGACTCTACAATATGCTTGATAAGTATATTGATGTGCAGAATTACATTCTCTATGACAGCAAATATTCAAAGGAGATATCCGAATTCCTTGCAGGTGGTGAGCTTGATCCTGAAATAGCAGAGTACCTTGAAGCGTGGTTGAACGACAATGAATGAGTCTTCAAGGGTTAAGTTCTCAGCAAAAGAAAAGACCGTTCTTCAGAATACGAGGAACGGTGTTGTTGAGAAAAATCTGTCCAGTGGTACGACAACCAATGTTTCAAGAAAGGTCCGGGAGGTCGACTATTTCAGGGTAGAGCAGAAAAGTTCTGCAGAATCTGTAGTTTCAAAGAGAAAACAGCAGTCAAGACCGAAAGATTCGAGTATTGAGTCAATAGTAGCAGATACCAAAGCACATGGAACAGGTTCACAGTATACAGGAACACTTCTGTTTACTGCGGTAACAGTAGCTGCAGACAGGATGGTCAGTGCTCTATCTCTGACTGAAACTGAGGAACAGAAGACTACTCAGGATGAAATCCTTGGTAATCCCGAGGAAAACTTAGGTAGAGCAACCGAGGTCGGAAGAACAATAAAGTCACTTCCGCAGAAAGCAATAATCTACGGTGGCAGGGCTGCTGAATATGTGAAGCTTATGAAGAATCCAGAATCCGGAATAGTAGCTCCTCATCTTGAGAAGCATTCGGTTAATACTCAGAACTTAGCCAATAAGATTTACAATTCGGAGAGATACAGAAAGATGCAGGAGGAGAAAGGTGTGGACTCTTCTCCTGTGAAATCCGATGAACCGGTAAAGAAAAGTGTGGATTCTAAACTGGTTCATAACAAGGACAGAGGCCTGATACAGGATGCGCCCAAAAATTTCAGTGAGAAATCAGTAAGAGATTCAAAACCTAAAGTAAAGTCTGACGGCAAACAGGGTGCAAAGCAGATTAAGAACACTGTACCAAATCTCAAGTTTGGAGAGAAAGTGTCTGATATTTCAATCCCTGCAAGTAGTGGGTTAAATCCTGAAATTAAGTCTGACGGAAGACAGACAGCTAACCCTGTAAAGCATATTGAGAATATCAAAGATGCTGTATCTGAAGCTCAGTCTGAATTAAACTCAGTTTCTGAAGAAATTACAGGTGAAGGTGATTTACAGGAAGGTCTCCGGTCAGAGCTTGCTAAAATCGAGAAGAATAATCTCCAGAAGAAGGCAAGAAGAAAGGCTGAGGATTCTGTCAAATCTACGGTCAAGACCGGTGCAAAAGCAGTTAAAAAGATAGAGGATAGAATATCTGAGACTGCAATAAAGGCTGAGGCAAAAAGTGAAGGTATATCTGTTGAATCGGTTAAGCTCAGGCATGAGAGCAGACAAAGATCTAAAGGCAGTCTGGTTCATTCCGTGACAGGGCAGAAAGCGGATAAAAAGCTCAGTAAGGAGAGTGTCAGAAAAGCTGACAGTAGTCTGAGCCATGTGGCAAAGACAAGAAGTACAGTAGCAGAGAGCGTGAAACCCACAAGGGCTTCTGCTCTCTCTTTCTCTAAGAATCCATCACGAAAGGCAGTGAAAGGAAAATCTTTTCAGAAAAACAGATACAGGAGAGACTATGCGAAAGCAGTACGAGGTGCAAGGTTTGGAAAGTCAGCATTGATTGCAAATACACCTGTTAAAGCATTCAATACTGTCAAAGAGAAGCTGATGAGTTTCATCTCAGGTAAGAAAAGCTATGTGTGGATACTTGCCTTAATCGGTATGTTTGTAATGATATTCGTCTCCGGAGGAACGATATTCACATCCCTCATTTCAGGAACAGAGACAGCTGTAATTGAAACGACTTATCCAAGCACAGATGAGGACATTCTCGGAGCAGAGGCATATTTCAAAGGTCTTGAAGCTAATCTCAAAACGCAGATAGACAACATCGAGTGGAGTTATCCCAACTACGATGAATATACCTATGACCTTGAAGACATAAAGCACAATCCCTATGTACTGATATCCTATCTGAGTGCCGTATTCGGAAACTTCAAACAGCGTGATGTTCAGGATGAAATCTATTCATTGTTTTCAGAGCAGTACACTCTGACTCTCACAGAGAAGACAGAAATTGAATACGAGGAAGTAACCGATTATGACGATGAAGGTGATCCAGTACTCAGGTTCGAGGAGAAGGAAAAGAAAATCCTTGAAGTAAAGCTTGAGAACAAAGGCCTGCCTGCAGTCACTTTCTCCCGAATGACTCAGAAGCAGAAGAATCACTATCTGATTTATCAGAAGTGTCTCGGTAACAGATCATATCTGTTCGGAATAATGACAGAAGGTGGTGGAGCACCTAATGTGAACTATCATCCGTCAGAAGAAGCATTAAGTGATGAGAACTTCCGCAAGCTGATAACTGAAGCAGAGAAATATCTCGGGTATCCGTATGTGTGGGGCGGTGCAAGTCCTGAGACATCTTTTGACTGTTCAGGCTATGTTAGCTGGGTTATCAATCACTCTGGACTTGGTTACAACTTCGGCAGACTTGGTTCTGATCCGCTGTTCTTTAACATGTGTACTTCAATCCCTGAGTCTCTGGTAAAACCCGGAGATCTCATATTCTTCCAGAAAACCTATGACACAGACAACACAAGCCATGTTGGAATAGTAGTAGGAGAAAACATGATGATTCACTGCGGTGGTAACGGTGTTGAGTATGCGAATTATAAGTCAGATTACTGGATAGCTCACTTTTATGCTTACGGAAGATTACATTCTCCTTGATATCTGCTGAGGCAGGTGTATAATATTTGCAAATCGCGATTTGAGCAAAAAATGTCGAGATTTTTACACCTTTCTTTATGTAATATTTGTTCATAAGGAGATGAGCCGATGGATGAGAAAAGAAAAGCAGTTAGATTAATGCAAG
>JAUNDK010000075.1:3021-9759 GCA_030526115.1 Clostridia bacterium | reverse complement strand
CACAGAACAAGTACACAGTAACATACGTTGACGGTGTAGATGATGAGGAAATCTTCGCTGACCAGGTAACAGAGGAACTCACACACGGCGAAACAACACCTGCGTTCATGGGTGAGCCTGCAAGAGTCGGTTACACATTCACAGGCTGGGATGTAGAGCCAGCTGAGACAGTAACAGAGTCTGTAACATACACAGCAACATGGACAGCAATCGAGTACCACATCACATACGTAATGGATGGTACAGCTCCGGAAGGAGTTGATGCTCCTGTTGATGAAGCAGTATATCACTACGGTGATACATACGAAGTAAAAGAGCCATTCGCTGATGTTGTAATTTACGACGAAAAGGGCGAAAAAGCCGGTGAATACAATTTCGATGGCTGGTACATCATCGATAACACAGAGAACGAAACAGTTGCTTTCAGCTCTGTTGACGGTGACGTTGAAGAAATCGAGATCGTTGAAATCTATGAGGAAGAGCTCGTAGTCAGAGGCGATATCACATACACAGGCACATGGACATACTTCCCTGCAGGTAACACAGAGGTTCCTGATGAAGAGCCTGAGGAAGTAATCGAAGAGGAAGAGACAGAGGAAGAGGAAACTCCTGAGCTTCCAAGCGGTAACGATGAAATCCCTGATGAAGAGGAAGTAATCGAAGAGGAAGAGACAGAAGAGTCTGAAGAGCCAACTCCTGCTCCATCCGAAGAGCCTGCAGAGGAAGAGGCAACTCCTGCTCCTACAGAAGCTCCTTCCAAGGCACCTTCCACACCAAACACAGGTGATAACTTCAACATGACAATGTGGATTCTTATCATGGCAGGTGTAATTGTAGTAGCTGTTATCGCAGTAGTTATCTACAAGAAGAGAAAATAATTCAGAGTACAAGCTGAAGCTTTATTAAATAAACTGGCTAGAGCCGACGAGGGAAACTTCGCCGGCTCTTCCCATTTTCATGGGAGATTTTTCTTCTGAAAAAGTGCACAGTAATTTCATCGCAAATTTGTTGCTAATTCCATATACCATACTCTGAAATGTGGTATATAATGTGTAGTGGCAGAAATTACACAGTAAAGTATAAATTGCCGACAAGGTTTCAAGGAGCAAATTGAGATGAAAGAAAATTATCTTATTAAAAATGAAACAGCAAAAGAGATTTACGACAGCGTAAAAAATCTTCCTATACTCGACTATCATTGCCATCTGAGCGCAAAGGATATATATGAAGATAAGGTCTTTTCAAATATAGGTGAAATGTGGCTCGGAGGCGACCACTATAAGTGGAGACTCATGCGCCAGGCAGGTGTTGATGAGGAATATATCACAGGTAATGCAGACTGGAGAGATAAGTTCAGAAAGTATGCTGAGGTTATCGCCCTTTCAGGCGGAAATCCGCTTTACTCATGGAGCAAGATGGAGCTTTCCATGTATTTCGGAATTGATACACCGCTTAACGGCAATACTGCGGATGAAATCTTCGATGCCGCACAGAAGTACATTGAGGAAAATCAGCTTTCTCCGCGCAAACTCATTCAGAAGGCCAATGTGCAGTATATCGCAACAACCGATGACCCGGCCGATTCCCTCGAGTGGCACCAGAAGTTAAAGCAGGACAAGAGCTTTTCCACAGTTGTTGTTCCTGCATTCAGACCTGATAACCTCTTAAACATCCAGAGCCCTGATTTTGCCGATTATATCAAACGCTTCGGTGACAGAAACGGTGTGCTCATCAACTCCATGAAGAACCTCAGAATGGTTATACGCATGAGCATAGACGATTTCTATGATATGGGATCCAGTTTCTCCGATGTGGGAATCGAGCATTTCCCGACAAGGGTATATTCCAGAGAAGAAGCATCCGATGTATTCTTCAAGGCCCTCAATCATGAGCCTATAAGCGAGCAGGAGAAGGATGTATATATCGGATATCTGTTCAACTTCCTCGCAGGTGAATACAAGAAGAAGAACTTCACTATGCAGCTGCACCTTTCCGCTGCAAGAAATGTAAACTCCGTTCTTTTCAATGAGTGCGGCAGAGATGTCGGCGGTGACTGCATGGGTAATTCCGTAGACGGTGCGGCACTGCTCCGTTACCTCGATACAATCAACAGAAAAGACAAGCTGCCTCACACTATCATTTATTCGCTCAACCCTCAGATGAACGCACAGCTCGCTACAATCTGCGGAAGCTTCCGTAATGTGGTACCGGGTGCCGCATGGTGGTTCTGCGACCATAAGAGGGGCATTGAGGATGTAATGCGCTCCATGGCGGAAACATCTTACTTCGGCAGTTTCATGGGAATGCTGACAGACTCAAGATCTTTCCTCTCATACGCAAGACACGACTATTTCAGAAGAATACTTTCCTCTTTAATCGCTGAGTGGGTCGATGAAGAGGACTTCGAGATGGAGAATGCCTTACAGCTTGCTTATAAGATCTGCTACGGTAATGTGGCTGACCTCGTGGAAGAAAGAGTAAAGAACCATAATATCAGAAGAATAATCAAGCTCTATCAGGAGAACTACTGATAATTTAACCTCATCAGTAGACTCCTTCCCGAAAGTGGAAGCCGCAGATAAGTTTTCAACAACAAAAGGAGAAGCCGTGGAAAGCTTCTCCTTTTTGATATCACACGATATTATTTAACATAAAACGAATACATGTCCTCACTCGGAACATAAGTAACGGGAACCTCGTCACCGACAAGCTCTGTGAGCCAGTCTTTGCAGTAACGCATGCCGAGTTCTTCCCAGTTGAAGTGGCCGAGGTTAATCATGGCTTTGTTGCCGTGAAGCTCCATGGCATCTCTTACATAAGAGAGAACTGTCCAGTCAATGACTTCACCCGGGATTATTACATCAACACCGTTTTCGAGAACCTTCATAATCTGTTCGCCGTAGTCTTTCGGTGTGCCGTCGGTTTTCTTTTCGGCAAGCTCCATAGGGAACAGGTGGCCGACTATGGCTATCTTTTTAACCTTCATGTCAGGCTTGCCGATGTACCTTGTGCCGTTCATGCCTATGGTGTCCACAAGATGCTTCAGTAAATCCTGTAAAGTCATTTCCGGTACATCCACGAGGAAATGGGCGTAGGCGCCTGTGTTGAAATCAACCGTGGCAGAGTCCTCCCAGCCTAAATACCTGAGAACACCTGTGAAAATACCGTCGGGATTATGCATGTGCATGTGGTCGTGGTCTCTCCAGACTGTTATGCCGTATTCCTCAATCATGGCTTTCTTTTCCTCATAAATGCTGTTGGGGAAATCCTCGAACCAGCCTGCCCTGTCGGCGGAGGTGTAGTAAGTCGGCTCGTGTACGATAATAAGGTTTGCGCCCAGTTCCTTTGCTTTTCTGATTACATTCGGTGTGGCGACCATGGCGCACACAACGCCTGTGCATTCATCATCAGGGTTACCTGCTTTGTAATCGTCACAGCCGCTGTAATTCGGAATATTCGGGTGATATTCGAGTATTTTCTCTATAACTTCTCTGTGTTTCATAAAATCCGCTCCTTATATAACTGATGCGTTTATTATATCACAGTTCCTGACAGCAGGAGCAAAAATTTCTCAAAGCATATGAAAGCAGTGTAAAAACCCTTGATTTTTTGCGAAAAACTGATATAATATGTGACTAAGCGATGACGAAAACCAAGCCTGTGTGGGCTTTCAGAGAGCTGTCGGAGGGTGCGAGACAGCAGCTGAAGCAGGTGTTCCACTTTCCGAGCTTTTACAACATTATATTATTGAGTGGACAGTTTTACTGTCAATATGGGTGGCAACGCGGATCATTTCGTCCCATAAAAAGCAAAGGCTTTTTGTGTGGGCTGAGTGGTCCTTTTTTATTGAAGCCAAAAAGTAAATAACCGATGAATGTCGGTTTAATATAAAATAACAATATTTTGAGGATGCAGGTATGGATTCGGGTTAATTCCGAATACCGAATTCCGAATTTGACGGAGGTCACTGTGTTAGATATTAAATTTTTAAGAGAAAATCCTGAGATTGTTAAGCAGAACATCAGGAACAAGTTTCAGGATGCAAAGCTCCCACTCGTTGACGAGGTAATTGAGCTTGACAGACAGAGAAGAGAGGCTCAGCAGAATGCCGATAACCTCAGACAGTCCAGAAACTCCCTTTCCAAGCAGATTGGCGGCCTTATGAAAGAGGGCAGAAAGGAAGAGGCAGAGCAGGTAAAGGCTCAGGTAAAGGCCCAGGGCGATGAGCTCGAGGCAGCAGAGAAGCTCCAGACAGAGCTCGAGGCCAAGGTTAAGGAAATCATGATGATTATCCCTAACATCATCGATCCTTCCGTTCCGATCGGTAAGGACGACAGCGAGAACGTTGAGGTTGAGCGTTTCGGCGAGCCTGTTGTTCCTGATTTCGAGGTTCCTTACCACACAGATATCATGGACAGATTCGAGGGCATTGACCTCGACGCTGCAAGAGATGTTGCAGGTAACGGTTTCTACTACCTTCAGGGCGACATTGCAAGACTTCACAGCGCTGTTATCTCCTATGCAAGAGACTTCATGATTGACCGTGGTTTCACATACTGCATTCCACCTTTCATGATTCGCAGAAGAGTTGTTGAGGGCGTTATGTCCTTTGCAGAGATGGACGCTATGATGTACAAAATCGAGGGCGAGGATCTCTACCTCATCGGTACATCCGAGCACTCCATGATCGGTAAGTTCATCGATTCCGAAACACCTGAGGAGAAGCTTCCTAAGACTCTCACATCATATTCCCCATGCTTCCGTAAGGAGAAGGGTGCCCACGGTATTGAGGAGAGAGGCGTTTACAGAATTCACCAGTTCGAGAAGCAGGAGATGATCGTTATCTGTAAGCCTGAGGATTCCATGTTCTGGTATGAGCAGCTCTGGAAGAACACAGTTGATCTGTTCCGCTCCATGGATATTCCTGTAAGACAGCTCGAGTGCTGCTCCGGTGACCTCGCTGACCTCAAGGTTAAGTCCTGCGACGTTGAAGCATGGTCCCCAAGACAGAAGAAGTACTTCGAAGTCGGTTCCTGCTCCAACCTCGGTGATGCACAGGCAAGAAGACTCAACATCAAGGTTAAGGGTGCAGACGGCAAGAAGTACCTCGCTCACACTCTCAACAATACTGTTGTTGCTCCTCCGAGAATGCTCATCGCTTTCCTCGAGAACAACCTCTGCGAGGACGGTTCCGTCAAGATTCCTGAGCCACTCAGAATGTACATGGGCGGCAAGGACAGGATTGTTCCTGTAAAGTAATTAAATAAAAATATTAAAGCTGTTCTATTTCGCTGATTTTTTGAAATAGAACAGCTTTTTTTGCTTTGCTGGGAGTTTTTTTACCCATGGGTGTGGTGTATAATACATACATAAGTTAAGAACACACCCCAGATAATAATAACGGAGGTTAATTATGAGCAACTATTCAGGACCAAAAAAGGGAGATTTCTTCTATGACCCGATTTTCGATTACGACAATGACGGCGAACTCGATTTCTTTGAGGAAGGTATGATGTTTATGGTAATGGATGAAATGGACAGAACAGGCAAAAGCTTTGAAGAAGCCCGTGTCGATGTAGAGTGGGGCCGTTCTTCCTTTGATGTCGACAGCGACACCGACTCTGATTTAGGGTTCGAAGATTCCTCTCTGTGGTGACGAAAAAGGAGATTTATGATTAAGCCGATGGAAAAGCCTCGGCAAAAGAAAAACCGGGAGGCCGTGGGGCTTTCCCGGTTGACTTTTTATATGAGTTGCTGTTCGTTGATAATCAGCTTGAACTGAAGGCCCAGCTTTTCTGCGGCCTTTTTGCAAAGTATCATTCGCTCCATGAATATCTCGAAGAAATCCATGACAGAACCATAGTGAACATCAACGGTCAGTTTGAGCTTGACTATGGAATGTGCCTCGTTTATCTTCAGCTCGGATTTTGTAACAGAATAATTCACACGGTCGTGAATGTCAAAGGTGGCTTCGTTGCGGTTGCGTACACGGCTCCTGCGAACATCACTCTTGTCGGCAAGTATGAGCGCGGCGGCAACAGGGCTCACAGGAACACCCGTGCCCTCGTCGTGGTTGCCTATGGCGGAAACTATGGTGGCGATGTCCTCTGCATCGAACCCCAGCTTGTCGAGTATGCGGAAAGCCATAACGGCACCGCTCTGAGAATGTTCCACACGGTTTACAACATTGCCTATGTCGTGCAGGTAGGCGGCAATTTTACCGATTTCAACAGTCCTGTCGGGAAAACCGAGCTTCTCGAGAATATAGCCGGTGCGTTCTGCAACGGACGTGACATGGGCAAAGGAATGTTCGGTGAAGCCGAGAGCGGCAAGAGATTCGTCAGCGGCTTTTATGTAAGTATTAATGTCATTGTTGTGTTTAATTGCTTCGTAGGTCATTTTTCCCCTCCGTTAATCGCATGATAAAAACATTATAACAGATAAATATGAATATGACATTAATGTCAGGTAAAATACAGAAGTTTTTGCCAAGCTTTTTTCAAAAAGCTTGTGGGTCAAGGGTGAAACCCTTGAGCAGGTCAGAAGCAGGTTGGAAAGAGAAGAGAAAAAGCAATGCGAAGCATTGCAAAAAAAAGAAAGAAAGTCGGAGAGCCGAGGAGCAAAGCTCCGGGCGAATACGACGGACCAATATCGCGAAGAAAACAAAGGAGAAAAAAGAATAAAAGTTTTTGCCAAGCTTTTTTCAAAAAGCTTGTGGGTCAAGGGTGAAACCCTTGA
>JAUNDK010000075.1:0-2921 GCA_030526115.1 Clostridia bacterium | reverse complement strand
TCAGAAGCAGGTTGGAAAGAGAAGAGAAAAAGCAATGCGAAGCATTGCAAAAAAAGAAAGAAAGTCGGAGAGCCGGGGAGCAGAGCTCCGGGCGAATACGACGGACCTCCTTCGCAAACTCCGCCTGAGCCGAAGAAGCCGAAAAAAATCACAGTAATGAATAATTCCACTCTGTGTGATATAATAAGACCGATATGAAATCAAGGAGTGTTCACGTTGAATTTATCATATAAAATTGCCGAAGAAAAAGATCTCGAAGCCTGCTGTGAAGTGGAAAAAGCCACAACACCGAAAATGCTATACATAAAGGATGCATGGAGCCATTACATGGCGACAAAGGGTGCCCTCGTATGTGTGATTGATAAAGATGAAAACGATAAAATTATCGGCATAGGCAGAATGACCGTAATGCCCGATAATATGGGCTGGCTCGAGTGCCTGAGAATTCACCCTGATTATCAGGGAAAAGGTGCGGGAAATATAATCTGGAATGTATGGGAGAAACTTGCAGAGGATATGAAGCTCAAGGGTCTTTCCATGTTCACAGGCACAAAGAATATCGCCAGTAACCACCTTGCCGAGAAACACAATGTGTTCACAAGCGGTTCCCATAAACCATATACACTGAGCGATTTTTCAGGTGGTAACAGACACGATTTCGCACCTGTAAATTGGGAGAGAGCAGAAAAGCTTATCCTGCCAAAGAAAGATGAGTATGATAACTATATCACCCTCAACCGTACCTTCTTCAGAATAAACAGAGAGAATATCCGTTATTTTGCCGACCGCGGATTTGTGTTTGAGGATAAGCTGACAGGCGACTTTGCCGTTATAGGTTCACGCTTTCAGCACAGCGAGGTTTTGTACCTGATGATGTGCGGCGGAAACACCGAAAACTGTGTGGATTTTGCTAAGAATCTCGCCTGCGCTCTTGGTGTGAAACAGCTCTGCTGTATATTAAGCGAAAATAATAAAAACCTCCCCGATGAACTTGTAAAGCTCGGATTCGAAAAAGCTGAGATAACATATATCACAAAAGAGGGTGTTTATTAAACTTATTGATAGAAAATTCACAAAGTATCACGAAAAAAACGACATTTATTTATCAATTTGTTCATTAATTATTCATTGCAGTAATTCACAAAGTATAGTATAATACTAATGCAGTATAAAGGGAAATGTGGACTTTTTGTGGAGTCTGCGCATCCCGCTGTAAACACTAAAAGCATGAGGGACGGTTTGTCTCCTCAGTTAATATCATTCAGAAATGAGGTAGTTTAAAATGGCACTTGATTTAACCAAGTACGGCATTACCGGCACAACAGAGATTATCCACAATCCTTCTTTTGATGATCTCTACAACGCAGAGCTTGATCCATCTCTCGAGGGCTTCGACGCAGGTAAGCTCACAGAGCTCGGCACTGTTAACGTTATGACAGGTATCTACACAGGACGTTCACCTAAAGATAAGTACATCGTTATGGATGAGAACTCCAAGGACACAGTTTGGTGGACAACAAAGGAGTATCCAAACGATAACCACCCAATGACAGAGTCTACATGGGCAGTTGTTAAGGATCTCGCTAAGAACGAGCTCTCCAACAAGAAACTCTATGTTATCGATGCTTTCTGCGGTGCTAACGCTGATACAAGAATGTCCATCCGCTTCATCATGGAAGTTGCATGGCAGGCACACTTCGTAAAGAACATGTTCATCATCCCAACAGAGGAAGAGCTTGCAAACTTTGAGCCTGACTTCATCGTTTACAACGCTTCCAAGGCTAAGGTTGAGAACCCGGCTGAGCTCGGCCTCAACTCCGAGACATGCGTAGCTTTCAACATCACATCCCGTGAGCAGGTTATCATCAACACATGGTACGGCGGTGAGATGAAGAAGGGTATGTTCTCCATGATGAACTACTACCTCCCACTCAAGGGCATCGCTTCCATGCACTGCTCCGCTAACACAGATATGGAGGGTAAGAACACAGCTGTATTCTTCGGCCTCTCCGGTACAGGTAAGACAACACTTTCCACAGATCCTAAGAGACTCCTCATCGGTGATGACGAGCACGGCTGGGATGACAACGGCGTCTTCAACTTCGAGGGCGGCTGCTATGCTAAGGTTATCGGCCTCGACAAAGAGTCTGAGCCAGACATCTTCAACGCTATCAAGAAGAACGCTCTCCTCGAGAACGTAACAGTTGCTGAGGACGGCACAATCGACTTCAACGATAAGTCCGTTACAGAGAACACACGTGTTTCCTACCCAATCGATCACATCGAGAAGATCGCTTCCAAGGTAAACGGTGTTTCCGCTGGTCCTGCTGCTAAGGACGTTATCTTCCTTTCCGCAGACGCATTCGGAGTACTTCCTCCTGTTTCCATCCTCACACCAGAGCAGACTCAGTACTACTTCCTCTCCGGCTTCACAGCAAAGCTCGCAGGTACAGAGCGTGGTATCACAGAGCCAACTCCAACATTCTCCGCTTGCTTCGGCCAGGCTTTCCTCGAGCTTCACCCAACAAAGTATGCTGAGGAGCTCGTAAAGAGAATGCAGGCTAACGGCGCTAAGGCTTACCTCGTAAACACAGGCTGGAACGGCACAGGTAAGAGAATCACAATTAAGGATACACGTGGTATCATCGATGCTATCCTCAATGGTGACATCAACAACGCTCCAACAAAGACAGTTCCTTACTTCAACTTCGAGGTTCCAACAGAGCTTCCAGGTGTTGACACAGGCATCCTCGATCCAAGAGATACTTATGCTAACGCTTCCGAGTGGGAAGAGAAGGCTAAGGACCTCGCTGAGAGATTCCAGAAGAACTTCGTTAAGTACACAACTAACGAGGCTGGTAAGGCTCTTGTTGCTGCAGGCCCACAGCTCTAATTCAATTCAGAATTCGGAATTCAGAATT
>JAUNDK010000010.1:48436-51903 GCA_030526115.1 Clostridia bacterium | reverse complement strand
ATGCCGATGAGGCCGATTTCTGGGCAAATGTCGGTCTGCTTCATGACCTCGATTTTGAGGTTTACCCTGAAGAACACTGCATTAAGTCCCAGGAGATTATGAGAGAAAGAAATCTCGATGAGAAACTGATAAGAGCCACAGCCTCCCACGGCTGGGGAATCACTGTGGATATTAAACCCGAACACGAGATGGAAAAGGTACTTTATGCCACAGACGAACTTACAGGACTTATCTGGGCATGCGCTCTCATGAGACCTTCAAAAAGCACCATGGATATGGAGCTTAAATCCGTTAAGAAGAAATATAAAACCCCTGCTTTCGCCGCAGGTTGTTCAAGAGAGGTTATCGGTAACGGTGCCGAGCTTCTCGGATGGGAACTCGACGAGCTGATTTCAAAGACCATACTCGCTATGAGATCCTGCGAAGAAAGCGTAAACAGACTTATGGAGAATGAGGAATAAATGAATTATACAGAACTTGTCGATAAACTGAGAGATACAAGAAATCTCACAGATGAAGAATTCAAGGCTTTGCTTGAAACAGATGAAGCCGATGCTTACCTCACACAGGAAGCAGACAAAGTAAGACGTTCCATTTACGGAACGGATATTTACATGCGTGGATTAATCGAATTCACAAACTACTGCAAGAACAACTGCTACTACTGCGGAATTCGCAGAGACAACCGCAATGTCGAGAGATACCGCCTTGACGAAGAAACCATATTAAATTGCGCAAACGAAGGTTATAAACTTGGTTTCAGAACCATAGTTTTACAGGGCGGTGAAGATCCGTATTATACCGATGAGAGGCTTTGCTCCATAATCAGAAAGATTAAAGAGTCTCACCCTGACATTGCCATCACACTTTCCGTTGGTGAAAAAGAGCATGATTCTTATCAGGCTTATTTTGATGCAGGCGCAGACAGATATCTGCTTCGTCATGAGACCGCAGACTGCGAGCATTACTCGAAGTTGCACCCAAGCGAGCTTACAGCAGAGCATAGACAGAAATGCCTCTACGACCTTAAATCCATAGGCTTTGCCGTAGGTGCCGGAATAATGATAGGATCTCCTTACCAGACAACAGAGCATATTATCAAGGATCTTCGTTTCATGCAGGACTTAAAGCCTGAAATGATTGGCATAGGACCATTCCTTTCCCACAAGGATACACCATTCAGAGACAAGGAAAACGGAAGTTTTGAGCTTACCATAAGACTTCTTGCTGTACTCAGACTTATGTTCCCTTACTGTCTGTTACCTGCAACCACAGCACTCGGAACAATTAATCCTCTCGGCAGAGAATACGGTTTCAAGGCAGGCGCAAATGTAATCATGCCAAACCTCTCCCCAACAGAGATAAGAAAGCTTTATATGCTTTATGACAACAAAATCTGCACAGGTGACGAATCCGCACATTGCGTAAACTGCATTGGCAGACGTGCCGCCTCTGTCGGTTACAATGTTGTAATAAGCCGTGGTGACCCTAAAAAGGAAGAATAAGTATAGATGAATTTAAATGAAAAGAAAAACAAGCTGGAAAGCTACCTGAAAGAACTTGGCAAAGTCGCTGTTGCTTACTCCTCCGGGGTTGACTCCACATTACTTCTGAAGGTTGCCTATGACACTCTCGGTGCGGACAATGTGATTGCGGTTACGGCTGTCTCCCCTTTCTTCCCCAAAAAAGAAACCACAGAGGCAGTTGAATTCTGCAAAGAGCTGGGCATACGTCATTTCTTTGTGGAAACGGATGAAATGCAGATAGATGGCTTTGCTCAAAACCCACCGGACAGGTGCTACATTTGCAAGAAGGCTCTGTTCTCTGAGCTTATCGCTGTTGCAAAAAAGAACGGGATGAATTGTGTATGCGAAGGAAGTAACATGGATGACCTCGGTGACTACCGCCCGGGTCTTAAAGCCATTGCAGAGCTGGATGTAAAATCACCGCTAAGATACGCAGAACTTTACAAGAGTGAAATCCGTAAACTTTCAAAGGAACTAAATCTCCCCACGTGGAAGAAGCAGAGTTTCGCCTGTCTTGCCTCAAGATTCGTGTACGGTGAATATATCACCGCAGAAAAACTCGGAATGGTGGAAAAAGCTGAAGATTTCCTCCGTGAGATGCATGATTTCACTCAGCTGAGAGTGAGAATTCATGATAAACTCGCAAGAATCGAAGTCGCCCCTGATGAGCTTGATGTTATAATGAGTAAATCAAAAGAAATAAACGAATATCTCAGAAGTCTCGGTTTCATGTATGTAACCCTTGACATAGGCGGTTACAGTATGGGAAGCATGAACAGAGCTCTGGGAATAGAAAGCTGAATATGAATCAATTTTCAAGAACCGAACTATTATTTGGCGCTGAAGCCATGGAGAAACTGAAAAACTCAAGGGTTGCTGTTTTCGGTGTCGGTGGTGTGGGCGGTCATGTGGTTGAGGCACTCGCAAGAAGCGGTGTCGGTCAGCTCGATTTAATAGATAACGACACAGTATCTCTCACCAACATCAACAGGCAGATTATCGCCCTGCACTCCACTGTAGGTAAACTCAAGGTGGATGTGGCAAAAGAGCGCTGTCTTGACATTAACCCCAATATTATCGTAAACGCATACAGGTGTTTTTACCTTCCTGAAACTGAGGATCAGTTTGATTTCACTCAGTATGATTATGTGGTTGATGCAATCGACACAGTTTCGGGTAAAATCGCCCTTGTAATGAATGCGAAAAAGGCCGGCACACCGATAATATGTTCCATGGGCGCAGGCAACAAGATTGATCCCACAAGATTTAAAGTTGCCGATATATACAAGACAAGTGTTGATCCCCTTGCAAGGGTAATGCGCCAGCAGATGAAAAAAAGAGGCGTAAAAAAGCTAAAGGTTGTGTATTCTGAGGAAGAACCCCTCACCCCTATGGCTTCCAATGAGGAACTGCCTGAAGGAAAGCGTTCCATACCTGGCAGCAATGCTTTTGTGCCCAGCGTGGTTGGCCTGATTATTGCAGGCGAAGTAATCAAAGACCTTTGTAAAAAGCCTTAAATATGATGAAAACCGCACCTTTTGACGGGTGCGGTCTTTTTATGTCTGTATTCAATTACATCTTCTCAGGAACTGTAATCTTGAACATCTCGAGAACGTTGCGGATAACAATTCTTACTGCCTGGCAGAGGTAAATTCTTGCCTGCATGAGGTTTTCGTCATCAACACGAACACGGCAAGCATTATAGAACTTGTGGAACAGTGTTGCAACATTGATAACATACTTTGTGATTCTGGATGGATCGTAATCTTTTGCAGCTGCGATAATCTCATCTGTGAATGCGGAAACCGCATCGATGAGTTCCATCTCCTCAGGAGCTGTGAGAGTAGCGAGCTGCTCTGCTGTGCAGTCTGCAAACTTGATGCCGTCCTCCTCGAGACCTCTTAAAATGGAGCAGATACGGGCATGTGCATACTGAACATA
>JAUNDK010000010.1:42656-48426 GCA_030526115.1 Clostridia bacterium | reverse complement strand
TAGTAAACTGGGTTTGCACTGCTCTCGGAAACTGCAAGGTCATAGTCGAAGTCGAACATGGAGTTAGCTTCACGGAGATTGAAGAAGAAACGGGCTGCATCAATCGGAACTTCATCAAGAAGTGTGTTGAGTGTGATAGCCTTACCTGAACGCTTGGACTGTTTAACAGGCTGGCCGTCGATGAGGATTCTTACCATCTGCATGAGGATAATATCGAGCTTGTCCGCATCTGCGCCGTAAGCTGTAAGAGCGCCCTTAAGTCTCGGAACATAACCGTGGTGATCTGCACCCCAGATGTTGATAGCCTTGTCATAACCTCTTGTTACGAGCTTGTCATAGTGGTAAGCAATGTCAGGAACAATGTAGGTTGGGAAACCGTTCTCACGACGAAGAACGATATCCTTCTCGTTGCCGAACTCTGTGGCCTTGAACCATGTTGCTCCGTCCATCTCGTATGTATAACCCTTCTCTGTGAGGGTGTTAATAACCTTATCTACATCGCCGTTGTTGTGAACTGTGCTCTCACGGAACCAGTTGTCATAAACAATGCGGTACTTCTTGAGGTCTCTCTCAAGAGCTTCAATGTTAAGTGGGAGAGCGTAGTCTACGAGAGCCTTTCTTCTCTCCTCATCTGTTGCGTTAATGTACTTGTCACCGTGGATAGCTGCGAAGTTCTTTGCATGCTCGATGATATCCATTCCATGGTAGCTGTCCTCAGGAAGGTAAGTATCATCAGGGCTTGGCTCACCGCCATTTGGATCAAAGAGCTGCTTATATCTCATGTCGAGGGAAAGACCGAACTTTGCAACCTGGTTACCTGCGTCGTTTACATAGAACTCACGGTCAACCTCGTAACCTGCCTCCTCGAGAACGGAAGCAAGGCAGTCACCGATGGCACCGCCGCGGGCATTACCGATGTGCATAGGTCCTGTCGGGTTTGCGGAAACGAACTCAACGAGAACTCTCTGGCCCTTACCGAAATCGGACTTGCCGTACTCGGAACCTAAAGTATTGATGTCCTTGAGAATCTCTGCATAGAATACAGGAGAAAGGAAGAAGTTGATGAATCCCGGACCTGCAATCTCGCACTTCTCAAAATATGTACCCTCGAGGTTCATATGGGAAACAATAGTCTCTGCAATCTTTCTCGGAGCGGAGCGGAAGTTTCTTGCTCCTGCCATAGCGGCATTTGTTGCCCAGTCGCCGTGGCTTCTGTCAGATGGCTTTTCAAGTGTGAATGCCGGAACAGCGGCCTCAGGGAGTTCCCCTGCGCTGATTGCGGCGGAAAAAGCGTTTTCAATCATTGAATGAAGCTGTTCTTTTGCAGCAGCAACAATTTTTGACATATCTTTCTCTCCTTATATATTTAGTAATAATTTCTTTGATTATAGTTCTGCTCTTTTTACCCTGATGTGAACGGTATTTCTTGTGGATATGGTATTGTTGAGGTAAATGCTGTACCTTACAAAAAGCTCTCCTCCATTTTCATCAAGCTCATGTCTGAGTTCATGGGTTTTTATTCCCATTGTCAGGGCACCGTACGGTGTATCATACGCACATATCTTGTGCTGTCCGGGTTCGAGCTCCAGCTTTGTGGCGGCACCTGACTTTGACATAGTCATTTTTCCGTCTTCAACCTTAACGATTGAGAGAGGAGCTTTTTTCCCGGTATCCGGGTCCATCTCGTGATAGGCAATGAACTTGCCCGAATTCTTCACGGAATAGGAACCGAGGGTATCTATTACAATTTTATCGTCATAATCGTCATCGCCGTTCTGACCGATATAAGTCTGAACACCGGTGATCTGTATTACAAATTCTTCTTTCAAGTTATCAGTACCTTTCTATATCGATCCTGACAATATCTCCGTCAATGGCTCCACCGAGGAAGAGCTCCGCAACATTTCTGAAGCCCTGAACAGAGTCGCTGACACAGTACCTGTATTCCGGCTCTGCGTTATCCTGCGCGAGAAGATTCTTTTCCTCGAGAACTTTTGCGAGATGTCTTGCGGTTTCACGACCGCTGTCGATGAGCTTAACCTTTTCACCCACTGCGGCACCTATCGCCCACTTGATAATCGGAAAATGAGTGCAGCCGAGTATGATGGTATCTACATCATCGGCTTTCATGGCGGCAAGGTATCTCTGTGCGGCAAGCTGAGTTACCTCATCTCCCGGAGATACAAAACCGTTTTCGACAAGGTTTACAAAAAGCGGACAAGGCTCAGTAAAAACCTCAAAATCACGGTTTATCTGCTTTAATGCATTGTAGAAAGAACCGCTGTTTATTGTGGCACTGGTTCCGAGAACTCCGATTCTTCCTGTTTTTGTTGCCTCTGCGGCGGCTTTGGCTGTCGGGCCGATTACATCAATATACGGAACAGGAAGGGCATTTCCTATCTTTGAAGCTGTTGAGCTTACAGTACCGCATGCGGCTACTATTGCCTTTACATTGTACTGCATGAGGAATTTCATGTCCTGCTTTGCATATTTGATGATGGTCTCACGGCTTCTCGTTCCGTATGGAATTCTGCCTGTGTCGCCAAAATATATTATGCTCTCATTCGGGAGAACTCTTTTCAGCTCCTTAACGGCTGTAAGGCCTCCCAAACCTGAGTCAAAAACTCCTATCGGTCTATTATCCATGATAAAAGTTCCTTATTCAAATCTGTTAAATGCTGTATCGATAATGTCATCGATGAGCTGTGTTGCAGTCTTTCCGCTTGCCTGCCAGAGCTGTGGGTACATGCTGATGGAAGTAAAGCCCGGAAGAGTGTTAATCTCGTTGAGAATAACCTTTCCATCTTTCTGTACAAAGAAGTCAACTCTTGAAAGACCTGCGCATCCGAGAATCCTGTATGCTCTTACGGCAATGTTTCTGATTTCCTCAATCTTCTCCTCGGAGATATGAGCAGGGATATAAGTTACGGATGTACCGGAATTGTACTTATCGTCGTAATCGTAGAACTCAGCGCTGGCACCGATTTCGCCAACTGTGGAAGCGACTGCATCTCTGTTGCCGAGAACAGCACACTCAACCTCCTGACCGACTATTCCCTCTTCAACAACAATTTTAATATCCTCTTTTGCGGCCTTTTTGATGGCTTCATCGAGATCATCAGGAGTGTTGCATTTGCTTACACCAACGGAAGAACCTGCGTTTGCCGGCTTCACGAATACCGGGAAATTGAGACGGGCTTCAATGCGGTTTCTGATTTTCTCAGGCTCTTCATCATACTTATCACGGAAGAACCAGAGGTAATGAGCCTGTTCGATATTAGCGGCACTTAATAATGAGTGAGTTACTGCCTTATCCATGCATACTGCGGAAGCGAGAGTGCCACAGCCGACATATGGAACACCGGAAAGAGCCATAAGTCCCTGAATTGTTCCATCCTCACCGTTCTTTCCGTGAAGAACAGGGAAATAAACATCTACATCAATCTGGTTTGTTCCGTTATCACCGAGGATAACAAGGCCCGGATTGTTTCTGTCAGGGGAGATTATGCAGGAGCGGTTGTTCTCATCATCAACCCATGTGTAGTTGAAGATGTTTTCAGTTGGTCCGCTGTAAAGATACCACTCACCCTCTTTTGTGATTCCGAGGGTTACAAGGTCATATTTTTCTGTATCAAGATTTTCTATAACAAAACATGAAGATCTGCATGAAACCTCATATTCTGAAGACTGACCGCCGAAAATAACGCAGACGGTCTTTTTGTTTTCAGCACACATACTATACCTCCGTATGTATTATTTGAATTTTTGGTGATTATTAACAGACCATAGTTATCTATTTTAGTGAATATTTATTTTATCACAAAGATGTCAATTTTTCAAGACGTATAACTGCAAACAAAGCCATATATAAGAAAAATCCGCACAGGTCGCCCCATGCGGATATATGTTTTTACTTGCCGAGAACAGTTTTTACTGCCTGAACGAAAATGGAAAGACCCTTTTCGAGAGTTTCCTGATCTATCATAAGGCTTGGCATAAGCTTTGCCACGCAGTCCTCTCTTCCGGCGGCCTCAAAAATAAGACCGTTATCAAAAGCTTCGTGAATAATTTTAATAACTGTACCCTTAGGGAACTTGCCGAAATCACAACCCCACATAAGGCCCATACCTCTGACCTCAATCTCAGGGGAAATTTTGCCCATCTCTGTCTCAAGGAAGTTCCTCATGAAAGTTTCCTTGGATTTTGCCATGCCGGGAACGTCTTTCTCGACTGCAAGCTCAAGTGCTGCCTTTGCGGCTACTATGGAGAGCTGGAAGCCACGGAATGTTCCGTTGTGCTCACCCGGATTCCATATATCGAGCTCACGCTTGAATAATGTAAGGGCAAACGGTGTACCATAACCACCGATGGATTTAGACATACATACAATATCTGGAACGATGCCTGCTCTCTCAAAAGAGAAGAAGTAACCGGTTCTTCCACATCCGGTCTGAACATCGTCAACAACAAGAAGAATCTCGTGCTTGTCACAGAGTTCTCTGAGACCCTTTAAGAATTCATTTGAGAAAGCGTAGATTCCGCCCTCTGCCTGAAGTGTCTCAATAAAGATAGCGGCCGGCTTCTCGACACCTGAATGGTCGTGAGTAATGAGGGTATCGATGTAATTAAGTACATCAAGACCCGGGAACATATACGGAGCAGGAATGTGAACCACATTGTTAAGCGGAACACCCGCACCCTTTCTGGCTGCTTCTTCTGTTGTTAAAGAGAGTGAACCAAGGCTCATGCCGTGGAAACATCCCATAAATGCAAATACTGTCTGTCTGCCTGTTACTTTTCTTGCGAGTTTCAGGGCAGTTTCCACTGAGTTTGTACCTGTCGGACCCGGGAACATTATCTTGTAGTCAAGTCCTCTTGGTGCGAGAATCTTTTCTTCGAAATATTCGATGAATTCTCTCTTTGGCTTTGTGTACATATCCATGGCATGGGTAACACCGTCATCCATGAGGTACTTGATGAGCTTCTCTTTGATATAGTCGTTGTTGTGACCATAGTTGAGAGCGCCGGCACCCATGAAGAAGTCGATATACTCCCTGCCGTCTTCGTCATACTGCTTTGCATCTTTTGACCTTACAAAAACGGTCTCGAACTTTCTGCAATATGATCTTACCTGTGATTCGTACTCTTCGAAAGCTTTAATATTCATTTTTGAATCGCATCCTTTCCGCAGCGCTTTACAGGTTTCGGGAAACCTTCAACTTCCCGGAGTTAAATTTTTATCTGTAAAGCCTTTATTGAAAATCTTGCTTTCAAAATAAAAGCCTGTAACGGCTATTATTTTCTGTTAATTAATCATCGCTTCCGCTGTCGTCAAGTGTACCCTGGCTGAGAGCGGTTAAGTATGCGGTGATGAATGGATCAAGGTCACCGTCCATAACACCGTTGATGTTACCTGTTTCGCACTTTGTGCGGTGATCCTTTACCATTGTGTATGGCATGAAAACATAGGAACGAATCTGAGATCCCCATGTAATTTCCTTCTGAACTCCCTTGATATCGGAGAGCTTGTCGAGGTGCTCTTTCTCCTTGATCTCAACGAGCTTGGAGATGAGCATCTTCATTGCAACATCACGGTTCTGATACTGGCTTCGCTCAACCTGAGATGCAACAACAATACCTGTCGGAATGTGGATGAGTCGAACAGCGGATGATGTTTTGTTAACCTTCTGTCCACCGGCACCGGATGCACGGTAAACTTCCATCTTGATATCTTCCGGTGGAATCTCAACAGAGAGGTCCTCTTCAATCT
>JAUNDK010000010.1:11864-42646 GCA_030526115.1 Clostridia bacterium | reverse complement strand
AAGAGAAGAGAAGGATGTGTGTCTTCTTCCTGCGGCATCAAACGGAGAAACACGGACAAGTCTGTGAACTCCGGCCTCTGACTTGAGGAAGCCGTAAGCGTTCTCACCCTCAAAACGGACAGTTGCGGACTTGAGGCCTGCCTCATCACCGTCGAGATAGTCAACGGTTGTTACCTTGAAGCCGTGGCGCTCACCCCAGCGGTTATACATTCTGAAAAGCATCTCTGCCCAGTCCTGAGCCTCTGTTCCGCCGGAACCTGCGTGGAATGTGAGAATTGCGTTGTTCTTATCATATTCACCTGTGAGAAGAGTCTCAAGGCGCATACGCTCGATTGTTGTTTTTACATATTCAATTTCAGACTCGATGTCGGGAACAAGAGAGAGATCCTCCTCTTCGTCACCCATCTCAATGAGAGTGAGGGCATCTTCGCACTTTGCTACGAGATCCTGATAGTTCTGATCTTTATCTTTAAGGGAAGCTGTACGCTGAGTGATTTTCTGAGCCTGTTCCATGTTATCCCAGAATCCCGGCTCTGTTGCTTTCATCTCAAGCATCTCAACCTCCTGGCGGAGTCTCTCGAGACCAAGTGCATCTGCGAGACCGTCAAGGGCTGTCTGCTGTTCCTCTACCTGCTTTTTTAATTCTTCGAACTGAAGCATAGATATATTCCTTTTCCTGTAAGTTAAAAATTCTCTGTTATAATCCTAGTAATTATAACCGATTGGCAAATAAAAGTAAACTGTCAAAAATCAATAAAACAGCCTGCTCATAAAAGAACAGGCTGTTGGATTATTCACAATTAAGGTTGATATTTATGCGTGTGATTATTTCCTGGGCTTTTTTTATATCATCATTGCTGATTCCGTTGAGAACCTTACGGTAAAACTCATGCTGTCTTGATTTCAGCTCATTTCCTATTTCCGCAGCCTTTGGAGTGAGCGCCACATGCTGATACCGGCGGTCATCTTCACTCTGCTTCATAACTATATATCCTTTTGCCATTAGCATATCGAGTGTTTTGGACACATAGGTTTTGGAATAACTTCTGTATTTTACCGCCTGTGCCGGAGTGTCATACTCAGGAAAAGAATTATAAAAACTCAACAGATCGGTTTCTTTAAAGCTCAGTCCGAACTTCTCACCTATCTCCTTTGTTATCTGAGTATATTCTTCCATAAATGCGTGCTGAGCCGAAACAAGAGAAGAAAGATTTATCATATGTTCAGCCAATGGGAAAACCACCTTTTAATTCTAAATTGAAAATTTGCATAGTAAAATTGACGAAAAAATAATATCACACGCCGTTGTTTTTGTCAATTAGTAAGAGAGTCAACTCCACAACAAATCACTTTTTATGCATAATTAATACAGTAATAATTATGCTATATATAAATTTTCAGACAAATTTTTGCCTGTTTTTTTCTTGTATTTACAGCACATGAATTATATACTAATCTGTAAATACCATTATAATCAGCAAAGGATGAAATTTATGAAAAGAGAAAACTATATTTCCTGGGACGACTATTTCATGGCGGTTGCCATACTTTCAAGCATGAGATCGAAAGACCCGAACACTCAGGTAGGTGCATGCATAGTCGGTTCCGATAATATTATTATTTCAATGGGATACAACGGTTTCCCAAAGGGTTGCAGTGATGACGAATTCCCTTGGGCAAGAGAGGGTGACGATACAAAGTATCCTTTCGTTGTTCATGCTGAGCTTAATGCCATTTTAAATGCAAACGGCAAGAGCCTCAGAGGTGCAAAACTCTATGTTGACCTTTTCCCTTGCAATGAGTGTGCAAAGGCAATTATTCAGTCGGGAATCAGTGAAGTTGTATATCTCAGCGACAAATACAAGGGTGCTCCGAACATGCTGGCATCAAGAAGAATGCTTAATGCAGCTGGAATCAAGCTCACCCAGTACAAACCATCAGTTGACGAACTCAAGATAGATTTCAGAAAGGGCTGATTGTTTGGCGGCTCTTTTAGGTTATTTAAGCACAATCAGGGTTGCTGTATCATTCTTCCCTCTGGTTGCATTTCTGTTCACTCTTCCCTATCTCATTCACGGATACAGAAAATACGGTTCTGTACCTCTGATGAGATCTCTGGTGGTTTACAGTTTTATACTGTATATAATCTGTGTTTACTTCCTTGTTATTCTTCCTCTGCCCGATCATGTTGATGACGGTGCCGGAATACGAATACAGGCTGAACCATTCCGCTTTGTGCGGCTGTTCTTAGAAAATTCAGGTTTTGTTTATGGAGATAAATCCACATGGATTCCTGCAATAAAGACCGTCAATTTTTATACGACGGTCCTTAATGTAATTATGTTCTTTCCTCTTGGGGTTTATCTGCACTACTATTTCAGAAGAGGTTTTTTCCTCACCGGTTTCATCGGTTTTGTCGGAAGCCTTTTCTGTGAATTCACACAGATTACCGGTGTTTACGGAATGTTCACTCCGTACAGGCTTTTTGATGTGGATGACCTTATAGTAAACACTTTCGGTGCCCTGCTGGGGTGGCTGTTATCACCGCTTATCACCTTTATTCTTCCGTCAAGAGAAAGAATAGACGAAGATGCTTACCTCATCGGAAGAAATGTTACTCTGATGCGCAGGATGATGGCTTTTCTTATTGACTTCCTGATACTGAGAATACCGGTGGTAATCATTAACGAAAAACTGCTTGGCGGAGGAATCGTCAGCTTTGTGATAACAGACTCAATAATATGCATTCTGTATTTCAGCCTGATGAGCTATCTCTCCCACGGAAGAAGCATAGGAAGATTTATTCTCGGTACCAGACTTGCAACTCTCTCTAACCACAGAGTGAAACTGTGCCAGTGTTTTGTGAGATACATTATACTGTGCGGATTCACTACTCATATCTATCAGTTTATAAAGCTGACAGATGGAACTCCTCTCGTTTTTGTATTCCGCGGATTTGTTCTTCTCATTGCAGCAGAAACCGTTATCAACTTCTTCACATCAAAAAAGCTTTTTCTTTACGACAGAATAAGCGGAACATACAATATAAACACCATATACAGAGAACCTGAATTTTAATTCTGTTTTCTTACAATGGTATATTCATCACCGGGACGGTAGTAAGGACATGAGGAATATCTGTCGGTATTTATTCGCATGTAATCATCCTCATCCATGCTTACCTCACAATCGTAACAATCATAATACTCATCATATGTAAAATGAAGGCAGTCATCGCAGCTTGAGCGAACTGCCTTTTTCTTTTTGTCAGACATAAAAAACTCTCCTTTCTATGTGATAATTATAATTTCAAAAAATATTTTTTCAAGAGATGAAACATTTTTGTATCCTCCTGCGTATTATCAGTGAAAGCTTTCAATCCATAATATATTTTCAAGGAGGATTGACCTTATGAAAAAGACCCGTTTATTTAAAATCGTTCTATCCATTGTGCTCACAGGAACTCTTCTCGCATTAAACGCCTGTTCGGTTAACGCAGATGATACTCTTGCAAAAATATCCGGTAAAAATGCGGATTACAGAGAGATATACGAATTCATCAAAGAGAAGTGCAAAGACAGAGAATGGGTGGTCTATGATGGCATAGATGCAAAAGGCGTGGTTTATGATGTTATCGAGTCCGCCGCTCTCGGAGCAGCCGCAGAAGAATCAGGCTCAGACTTCAGCACCACCAACCTGCAGGAAATCGGCGTAGATGAGGGCGACATAATCAAGACAGACGGAGAATATATTTTCATTCTCTCCGGGAACATGTTGAAGATTATAAATACACAGGGCGAAAAAACTGAACTTATCTCCGAACTTGAGCTTACAGATATCGGCAATGGCGAGATGTATCTCAAGGATAACAGAATCATTATAGTCGGAAATGATTACAGCTTTGCCTCAAAAGCGGAAAACATGGGTGAGTTTTCCTGCTATGCCGGAACTGTTATGAGCATTGTTGACATAAGCGACAAAACAAATCCGGAAGTCATCTCCACATCAGGACAGAGCGGTTATTACAACACAGCCAGAATGATTGGTGAAAAACTTTATCTTATCTCCAACTATTCCATGTTCTACTGTGATCCTGATTTATCAAAGCCTGAAACCTTCTGCCCTGTTTATATGAGAGACGGAGAATTCACAGTATTTCCTGCCGAGGATATCTCTCTTTACACAGAAACCGATAACGCAGGTTACACCGTAATCACTGCCTGTAATATGGATGGTGAAATCCTTTCACAGAAATCAAGAACAACTTACACAGATAATGTGTACTGCTCAAAGGATAATCTTTACATTGCCGACACCGAGTTCAGATATGAGAGCGGATCAGGTATATATTCCACAGTAATCAGCAAATATGCCCTGAACGAAGGAAATGTGGAATTTGTCGCAGAAAACAGAATTGACGGAAGACTTTTGAATCAGTTCAGCATGAGTGAAAAAGACGGATTACTGAGAGCTGTTACCACAACCCAGACTAACGGCTTAACATCCAAAACCGACTCTGAGGGCGTTACATGGCGCAATGAAACATGGCAGAGTGCAAACCTCATAATTCTCAGCGAAAAACTTGAAGAACTCTCAAAGCTTGAAAATCTCTCCGATAATGAAGAGGTAAAATCCGTAAGATTCATGGGCGACTATGTTTACTTCGTAACATTCCGTCAGACCGATCCATTATTCTGTGCCGATGCTGCAGACCCTGAGAACCCCAAAATCCTTGGTGAGCTTAAGTTACCCGGATTCTCCGCCTATATGCATCCATGGGATGAAAACAACATGATAGGCCTCGGCTATGATGCAGACGAAGAAACCGGACGTACCGGTGATATTAAGATTTCCATGTTCGATGTAAGCTCCCCTGAAAAGATGAAAGAAGACGATGTCCTCTTAATCGACAAATACTATTCAGATGTTTTCGGAAACCACAAGGCTTTCCTCTGCTACAAAGAAAAGAACATTATCGCTTTCCCGGCAGGAACCGGATATTATGTATTTTCGTATAATGAAAAAGGTGGATTCAAGCAGGAAAGTATAACAGAATTTGAAGACACATGGCCAGATTTCATTCGCGGACTGTTCATCGGGGAAAATCTCTATGTAATTTCTGACGAAACAATCACCGTTCTGGATATGGCTGATGACTTTGCGATTATCTCTGCCGAACTTTACTGATATTCCACACTGATTGTTGTAAAGTGTGAAAACTCCTGATATAATTTATATGGTTTTTTTCACAAAGTCAGAAAGGATAATAATTATGTCAAGAGTATTTTCGTGTGACAGAGAAAGCCCTGTTGTCAGCACAGACGCAGGTAAAATAAGAGGATTTCAGCTGGACGGAACCTATGTGTTTCAGGGCATTAAATATGCCGATGCCGAAAGATTCATGAAGCCACAGCCTGTAAAGCCATGGGAAGGAGTTATCGACGCTCACTCCTACGGATATGTCTGCCCGCTCATGCAGCAGGATAAGCCAAACGGAGAACTGATGGTTCCCCACAGATACTGGCCATTCAGTGAGCATTGTCAGTACCTCAATGTCTGGACTCAGCACCTTGACAGGGATGCAAAAAAGCCTGTTCTCGTATGGCTTCACGGTGGCGGATTCTCCGCAGGATCCTCCATTGAACAGCAGTGCTATGACGGTCAGGCCCTGAGCGAGAAAGGCGACGTGGTTGTTGTATCAATCAATCACAGACTTAATATCTTAGGCTACTTCGACCTCTCCCCGTTCGGAGAAAAGTATAAATACTCCGCAAATGCGGGAAGCTGGGACATGGTTGCGGCTTTACAGTGGATTCACAACAACATTGCGGAATTTGGCGGAGACCCTGAAAACGTAACCCTCTTCGGACAGTCAGGTGGTGGCATGAAGGTATGGACTCTCATGAACACACCTGAAGCGGATGGACTCTTCCACAAGGGTGTAATTCAGTCCGGTCTTATTGACGGTTTTGTGAGCGACAAACCTCAGAACGGAGAGAAAATCGTAAAGGCTGTTATGAAGGAACTTAAAATCAAGAAAGTTGAACAGCTGGAAACCATCCCTTATCCTGAATTTGCCGCCGCATATCTGAAGGTAAAACCTGAACTCGAGATGGCAGGCGAATACGTGGGATGCACACCTGTTCCTGATGATTTCTATCTTGGTGACCCAAGAGTAATCGGTTTCACAGACCATGCAAAGACTATTCCTACCATGTGCGGCACATGTTTTGCTGAATTTGCCTTCGGAAGAGGAATTGACAAGTACAATACCCCTGATGAAGAAGTAATCGAGATGCTCAAGAAAAAGTACAGGAAGCACGGCGAAGAAAAAGTTGAAAAGCTTATTGAGCTCTATAAAGAGGCTTACCCTGAGAAGTCTCTCGGCGATCTTCTCTATGTGGATTCCCTCTTCAGAAATCCAAGCCGTGACTTCAACCTTAAGAAAGCGGAACATCAGGAAGCTCCTTCCTACTCATACATCTTCAAGTATGACTTTAACTATGACGGCGGAAAAGCCGCATGGCACTGTTCAGATTTACCGTTCTTCTTTGCAAATACAGCACTTGTGCCTGTTGCAAACGAAGTTGGTGTAACAGATGAACTTGAGGATAACATGAGCGGTGCACTTCTCGCATTTGCAAAAACAGGTAATCCTAACTATGGCACTCTTCCCGAGTGGCCGGCATGCAAACCGGGCGACGAGGCTGTAATGCTCTTTGACAAGGTAAATCTTGTCAAGCATAATTTCGACCACGAGCTTCAGGCTCTTCATGCCGAAATGGCACCATCATTTGCGGAACTTTTCTCCGCTGAACCTATTCAGCACTGATATCAGCTTTTTAAACGGACTGTTCAGACGAGCAGTCCGTTAATTTTTTTGAAAAGTGTAAAACCAAAGACATATCTGCTTCGTCTATATATCGAATGAACAATAATTTCATTAAAATAACCGCAATACATGCCACTCATGTTTTGCATAAGTTTTGCAGTGGTAAAATTGAAGTTGCATGTTTCTTGTGGTATTATATTTCAGTTAATACTGGAATGTTATGCTTATAATATATAAGGAGGTTCAGCAATGGACAACAAAGGCGCAGTAGCCGTTATCAATGAAGTAAGAAAATCAGTTATCGGTAAGGATGTTTGCGTAATCAAGGTTATGGCAGCTATTCTTGCGGGCGGACACATACTCATCGAGGATATACCCGGTGTTGGTAAGACAACCATGGCAAATGCTTTCTCAAAGGCAATGGAAATGTCTCAGCACAGAGTTCAGTTCACTCCCGATGTAATGCCTGCCGACATTACCGGATTTACCATGTACGATGCCGCTTCCGGCAAGTTCGTTTACCGTGAGGGTGCAGCAATGTGCAACCTCTTCCTCGCCGATGAAATCAACCGTACTTCCCCTAAAACACAGTCTGCTCTGTTACAGGTTATGGAAGAGAGCAAGGTTACCGTTGACGGTGAAGATCATCTTGTTCCTGACCCATTCGTGGTTATCGCAACACAGAACCCAATCGGTTCCGCAGGTACTCAGAGACTTCCTATGTCTCAGCTTGACCGTTTCATGATCTGTATCAGCATGGGTTACCCTGACATCCAGGACGAGATTGAAATCGTAAAGGGCAAAGTTCAGCCAAGGGAAAATGTTACTGTAATCAGCCAGAACGAGCTCCTCAGAATGAAGGCTGAAGTTAACGGCATGTTCATTCACGATGCCCTTTACCAGTACATCGGCCGTCTTATTCAGGCAACAAGAGAGAGTGACCTGCTCGACCTCGGTGTATCTCCTCGAGGAACAATCGCATTTACAAGAATGTGCAAGGCCATGGCATATTTAAAGGGCAGAGATTATGTTCTTCCGGATGATATCGCAGGTATTTTCCCGGACTGCATAGCACACAGACTCGTACTTTCCAAAAAGGCAAGAATCAGCGGTATTACTGCCGATGAAATCTGCCAGAATATACTTGCTCAGGTTAAAAAGCCTGTATTAACAAAGAAGAACTGAAAAAATGAAAATAATAATCTGGACAATATTCACAGCAGTTATGGGATTCCTTGCGGTGTTCTATAATAATGAACCGCTTTGCATGCTGACTTTGCTGATGGGTATAATGCCGATAGTTTCGCTGATAGTGCTTATTCTGAGAAGAATAACCATGAGGCTGAAGCTTTCTGCCGAAGATATGACGGTTAATTTCGGAGAAGGAATAAAAGCAAAGCTTATTCTTTATGGTCTGCCCCTGCTTTCTCAGCCGGAGTTTGACTGCAGAATCCGCATCAGAAATCTTCTCACAGATAAAGAGAGCGACATGATTGTTCCGATTAAAAGAAGCTTTCTTTCCATCAGCTCGGTTACCATCGCAAATGTAGTTCCCGATGAATGCGGCATGGTAGAGATTTCCCTTTCACCATCCAAATTAAGAGACAGCCTCGGCCTTTTCTCATTCAGAGTTTTCAAAAAAGCAAATTCCGTTTCCGCTGTTATTACCGTGCTTCCGAAAATTACCGATATTCCTGTCAAGATTTCAGGATCGACAGCAAACTATTTCAGTAATACAGAAGCTTACAGCACAGAAAAGCCCGGTGATGATCCGAGTGAGGTATTCGACACAAGAGAATATCGTGCCGGTGACAGCCTCAGAGCCATTCATTGGAAACAGACCGCCAGAACAGGTGAGCTTGTTGTTAAGGAATTCGGTCTGCCGATTGAATCAAGTGCGGCAATTATCTATAACTGCACAGACAATCTCTCCGACTGCATGAATTTCATCACCTCACTTTCACTTGCGCTTCTCAATGAGGAATGCCCTCATAAAATCTATTATAAAATCAAAGATGAGGAAACTCATACCTTTATCACCAAGGAAGACGATCTCTCTGCAATACTCCCTACCCTGCTCTCATCAAAGCCTCAGCTTGCCGATTTCGACAATATCAAAGAAGCCTTTGTATGTGAAGTAAGAGAAGGTGGCAGAGTACTTGTCAACGGTGATGATGTATGTGATGTATTTGACAAATACATGCCTATTATCGAAGTAAAGGGGGCAGAATCATGACAGAGAAAAAACTGCCTCAGTTCGGCTTTGATATGAACAGACTGGTGTTCCTGATTATAAGATGTTTTCTTTCACTTGTAATGGGAACCATCACGTTCGTGGAAATTCTGAAACAGTTCTCCCCATATAATGTCACGGGTCTTCCAAAAGAGCTGATGATGTTCATCATAGGCATTGACATTGTGATGGGAATTCTGTTTATTCTTTCCGATTACAGGATTATCGCTCTTATCGGCCCTTCGGTTATTACGGTAGGTGCAATAATATATGGTGTTCTTCCTCTCGGAGGAGCACAGAGCATCGCAGACTCTCCCCTTTGTTCAGCCGTTATGGCTATATACAAAACACTCCGCAACCTCAATGCGGATTACATGAAAATCGAGCTTCCGTATGAACAGCCTGAAGCAGTGTGGCAGGGATTTGCTGCTCTGTTTGTGATAATCTGCTTCTATGTGGTAATGGTAAGCTACCTCGGCTCTGCCCCACTTCTCGGCACCATGCCGTTCTGGTTCCTTATTGTTGCCGGATGTCTTTGTGCCCGATTCCCGAGCATGGGAATAATCATTACAGTTGCCGTTGTAACAGCACTGAACATGATTCTCAATTCTCACCACGGAAAAGGCCTTAATCTGTCGGCTCTGGTTTCAGGCATACTGATTACCTTGATATGCTCTGTAAGCGCATTCTATATCTTCCTCCCTCCTTTCAACAGTTTTGCGGAAGATAATTCCGAAAAACTTCGTTCCATGGTGGCCCAGTTCAACGGTGCCCAGCAGAACGGAAAGAACCTGAGTGACACACTCTCCGACATGATGGAAAATCCTGATATCACCGATCTTTCCAATGAAGAGGTTGATAATGACGGTGGAGCTCAGCTGGAAGTTACAGCAACTTACCCACAGAATACAGATCTTTATCTTAAGGCAATGTCAGGTGCGGAATACAGGAACAATTCCTGGGCAGCCGCCGACAATAAAACCCTCGTTAAGTACTTAGAGAAAAACGGCCATGGTATTTCTTACCTTTACAGTGCCCTTGACAGTCTTTACGAGAACAAACAGAACTATTACACAATCAAGCATCTGAACGACCAGAGCAAATATTATTACCAGCCGGGTCTCTGGTATTACAGCGACAAGTTCAGTTACAGTGCAGACAGCTACATTCCGAGAACCAGCAGCGAGTCCTATTCAATTAATGCTTTACCGCAGCTGATTTATGACGGAACCCCTGTTGCAGACCATTTTGATAAGCTTCTTAACAACTCAATCATTAACGAGTGGATAAACAGCACTTATCTTTCCACAGCAGGGTTTGAAAACAACGCAGAGTTTACTTCCATGCTGGAAGAAGCACAGAATCTCGGTTTTGAAGAGAAGATTGATTTTGTAAATTCACTTCTCGAAAACTACACATACACAAACGACAGCTCTCTTACAGCACTCGAACCGAATGTTGATTATGTTGAAAACTTCCTCTTCACCCAGAAGAAAGGATACTGTCAGCACTTTGCAAGTGCGGCTGTTCTTATGTACAGATATCTCGGTATTCCGGCACGTTACTGTAACGGTTATCTTGTGAGTGAAAATCAGTTCTCGGAGACATCTGACGGAAAGAACTCCGCAGAAGTATTTGATTACAATGCCCATGCATGGGTAGAGGTATTCTCTGAAAACTACGGATGGATTACCGTTGATGTAACTCCTTCCAACTTCAAGGAAGATTTTGAGGAACAGAACACTTCCGAATCTGAATCCAATGCAAAACCGGATGAAGACATCCCGGAAGTTACTCCGGAACCAACTCCAGAACCGACACCGGAACCGACTCCTGAGCCGGAAATCAGCAATCCGGAAAACAAGGCTACTCCTACCCCAAATCCAAACATCAACAGAAACCCTGAAGATAACAAAAAGAATTCCGAAACAGCAAAACTCATTATTAAAATTCTTCTGATTCTTCTTATTATCGCACTGTTGATTGCCGCCTATATTCTTCTTAAGAGAAACATTGATAAAAACAGATTCATCCCAACACGTAAACATGGAATGAAGATGATTCTCTCAGAGCTGACTGCTTTAATAGAGACCTGTTCCGGACCAAGAACAAATGAAACTGACCGTGAATATCTCTCAAGAGTACTTAAAGGCAAAATTACTCAGAACAAAATCGGCTTACTTGCAGGATACTGTGAGCAGGCAGCCTTTGCGAAAGGCAAAATGCAGGCTGACGAAAACTGTCTGAGTCTGTGCGAAGAAACAAGAAAAGCCGTTCTCGAATCAGCAAAACCGATAAAGAGATTTGTGCTTGTCTATATCTTAATGAAATAGCGAAAGGATAATAAAATGGCTGTTATTACAATTACAAAAGACAATTTTGATGAAGTAGTTCTTATGTCCAAGAAGCCTGTTCTCGTTGACTTCTGGGCTGTATGGTGCGGACCATGCAAGATGGTCTCCCCTATCATTGATGAAATTGCAGAGGAAGAGGACAGCATCGTTGTAGGTAAAATCAACGTTGATGAGCAGCCTGATCTCGCAATGGAGTTCGGTGTAATGAGCATTCCCACTCTCCTCGTTTTCGAAGGTGGCCAGGTTGTAAACAAGGCTGTCGGCGCAAGAGGAAAGGACGATATTCTCGATCTTTTAGGTCTTTAATCAAAAGCAAAACAAAAGCATTTAAGGGCGATCACTTCGGTGGTCGCCCTTTTTCTGTTCAAATACAGCCACCATATCTGATGACTGTGTTACTTTTTATTTCAGACAGTTCTCTGTCCATTTGGCAACTATGGAGAAGTCTCTTTCTTCCATGAAAGGATGCCGGCTGCCCTCGGAAACAGTAAGCTTTGCATTGAATCGGCTGCAGAAATCATCGATGGATTCTCTCTCCTGAAGATTATCAAGACTTCCGTAAAGTATTTCTGTTCCCTTATGCCACCGGGTAACAGGGTGAGTTTTGATATAGTTGTAATAATCCCATCTGAGAAGGTCGATGGGAGTATCAATCTCCTCTTCCCTCTCGAGCATTTCTTCGGTAACACCTGACCATAACATCATATGCTCCACCAGCCATTTCATATCAACTATCGGGGACTGGAAAAGTATTTTATCAAATTCTCTGTCAGTATAGGTATTCAGAGCAAAATACGCTCCGAGACTGCATGCGAACAAGGAAACACTCTCCCAGCTGGCATAGGCGAAATCCGCCACATTATTCAGATCACGAATCCCGTTCCAAACGTCACAGCGATATTCTTTATCCGTACGTTCTCCGTGCTCCGGAAGATCAAAACTGAGCGTCTGACAGCCATAGCTTTCTGCAATCTCCGCAAAGGCCTCTGCGTGGTCTTTACAGCTCATTTTGCCGTGAACATGGATGAATACCCTATCGCTCTTTTCTCCCCAAATAAGGGCCGGTATTCCGCAAATAAACAGCTTTTCCTTTTTCATGATTCCACCACCTTAACTACCTGAAGGTTTTGAGATGATTATAGTTTCTCTGGTACACCCGGTCAAGTGTTCATTATCCGGGTATAAACAAAAAACAGGCGGTCGAAATTTTATCGGTCGCCTGAATTTTTTAAGCCGTCAGCTTTTATCTTTTTGTTCGTCTGCGATATACCACAAACAAAATTCCCAATCCCACTACTGCAATTACCATGATTATCATCCATGTTCCTACATTGCCTGTATCTCCTGTTACAGGAGTTGATGTAGGTGTAGGTACTATGGATTTATCCGGCATCGGAGTAGCAGTCGGTGTTGGTGAAACTTCAGGAGCAGGAGTCGGAGTTGATTCCGGTGTCGGAGTTACTTCCGGTGTCGGAGTTGGCTCCGGTCTGTCAGCGTCATATACATTTGTGATTATCGAGCAGTATCCGTCTTCATCGTAAGATACCTCATACTGATAAGGCAGATTTACTTCTTCCACGCTGTAATAATATTCGCCATCGAAATTCTCAGGATCTGCATACCTTTCAAGATTCCACTTGTATAACCAGTAATTTCCGTCATTCAGTTCGACAGGAGCTCCGTAAGGTTCTCCGTCGCGCAGAAGCTGAACTGTAACGGATTCAGGTCTTACACCGGCTTCATCACCGTTATCGTCCCATACCTTCATTACATAGAAATCTGTAAATGTTGTATGCTGTTCAGGCGGGAGATAATAGTTTGTGATTGTGAATCCATCAACGACAGATACGTAGTTCCTTGACGGTGACTCAAAGATTACATAATCAATCTCATCTCCGAGGTTATAATCAATCTCCTGTCCGTTGTTGAACTTTGGAAGATCGCTGAAAGTATATTTCCAGTCGTTCTCGGCTGAGAGCTTGGCATAACCATACTGAACTCCGTCTGCATACAGAATAACTGTAATGAATTCAGGTCTGTACTGCTCATAGCCTTCGTCTTCCCACAGCTTTGTGACTGTGATTTCCGTAGCCAGGGCAAGTGTATTGGTTATTTCAACCTTGGCTGTAAGCTTATCGTCAAAGCTTACATTGTTTTCGGAATATTCAGGCTCTTCGTAACCTTCAAGCTGAACTTCCTCTACTGTGTAAACCGACTTTTTGCTTTCGCTTCCGTTCTGATATACAGGGAGACTTCCGAATGTATAAGCCCATTCGTTTTCTTCTGTAAGAACAGCGGTTGCAAATATCTCCTCTGAACCGTCTCTGTAAAGATTTACGGTTATCGGTGCTCTGTAATTCTTGAGATTGTCACTGTCGTTCCAGACTTTTGTTACGGCAAACTCTGTTAAATCGAGTGTATTGACAAGCTCGGTTCTGTAAACGGATTTCTCGCTGTCGAATGTTACATCTGATGTGTATTCATAACCTGCAAGTCTGCCGCTTTCAGCCTTTGTCTTTTTGCCGTTTTCATCTCTGACATAAAGAGTTTTCTCTTCGCCGTCTGTTACCCATGTTGCTGATACTTCAACCGCACGGTATGTAAGGTCTGCTCTGAGGTTTTCAAATACATACTTCCACTCGCCTGTCTCTTCGTTTCGGCTGAAATTGACTGTGGAGTTCTGCGGAACCTTTACCCACTTTCCATCAGCATTCTCATACTGAAGTTCTACTGTGATGTATTCAGGAAGCACGGAATTGATATCGGCAATATCATTGCCAAGGTTCCATGTCTTTGTTACTTCACAGGAAACGGTTTTGGATAGTTCGTTTGTAACCTTAAGAACATTGAAGTTCTCTTCGTCGGTGTTATATCCGTTCCACTCATAGCTGTCACTTTCTGTCATCTCGTAAGATGCGGATATATCATCCTCAGCCTCAACAAGTCTGTAAAGAATCTTACATGATTCTCCGTCTTCATTGAGTGCAAATGCCATGATTTCATTCCAGGCAAAGCCTGTCCAGCTGTTTTCTGCAGAAGCACCGCTTATTAACTGACGATTCATACTTGCGGAATATACAGGGTGACCGTCATCAGCTGATGGGTCAGGTCTTGCGCTTACCGCTGTGTTCTCGTCAATGGTTCTGAGCCATGTCTCTCCGCCGTCGAGGCTGTACTCGAGTGTAAGAGCAACGCTCTTGTCACGCAGGCCGTAGAAGTCTGAGTTATCCTCCCAGATCTTTTCTCCATTTAAAGAGAATGTCACAGGATCGTGGCGGTTGACTATCTCGATATCGTAAGTTTCTTCCTCATCCATGCTGAACGGAGTTATTAACTGATAATCGAGTTCTACTGCGGCATCAACAGCAAGCTCCTCAGCGTTGTAAACTGTGGTGTACTGCTGTTCGCCGTAATGCTTTGCGATTTCTCTCTGAACTACATAGTACTGTGCTTTCTCGGAACCGTCTGTTGTAAGTACCGGAAGATTGTTCCACTCGTACTTCCACTCTGTGCTGTCATTTTTGATTACTGTATCAATAATCTTATCTGACTTTTCACCATTTATGGAATCTATCATGTGGAGTTCAACCTCTGTGTTCTCCGGGCGGAATCCGTCACGATTCTGTGAATCTACCCATACTGTGTGAATATTGAGAGCTGATGTATAAACCATGTTCTCAGCCTTTGCAAACCAAGTACCGCTTACAGGCTCATACTCTGTTGTGACTGCTGCATTGTATGCACCTGCACCGCCTATATCATCTGCATTTGCTGTCCATGTGAGGTCATCAAACTTGCCCTTTGCACACTCGACAGTCTTCTCGCCGAAGTGAAGCTCTGCTTCGCTCACTCTGTAACGGTAGTAATTATCGTTTGGTGTGAATATCGGGAGATTATTGATTGTTGCGGATTTCCAGTTATCTGCGGCTGTTATTGTTACATAACCATCCTTGCAGATTGGGTTCTCGCCGGCCTCTGTGAGCGGCTTCCATGTTTCGTCATCGCCGTAATACTCTACGAAGAATGTGATTGCATCAGGTCTTACCAGATCTGAAGTATTTTCGCCCTTGATACCATAAACGGACTCATCTCCAACCCACTTCTTGGAAACAGTGAGCTTTGTGAGGTCGAGAGTATTTGTGACTTCCTGAGAAATCTGAATAACATTATCAAATTTGTTACCCTCAGAAGCGTAATCTATATGATAATTACTGAGAGTTGAATTATCAGCTGACTCTGTGCCGAAGATTTCTTTTCCGTCTGCATCGGTCTCGAATGCTTTATAGATTACCTTCAGGCTATCTCCGTCTTCGTTTACGGAAATCGGAAGATTTTCCCATGTTGCTGTCTGTGAGTCACCAACATTCTCCCCTGTGCAGGTGAGCTGCTGAGTTACATCGCTTGTGGTGTAAACCTTTCCGTCATCATAGTTGCCATCGGAATTAAGCTCTGTTTTTCCGACAAGATTCCATGTATCATAGCCTTCGACTTTGTACATGAGGGATACGTAAATATTCTCAGGTCTGTCGCCGTAGGCATTGGAGAAGTCTTCCCAGCTCTTTGTAACCTGGAGAGTACCCTTTGCAGGATTGTGGATATTTTCGATATCTACAGTTACGGAATAAAGCTTGTCATTCTCGTTATAGAGAAGTTTTACTCCGTTTGGGATGTATTTCGGATCCTCATATCCTTCGTTCTGAATTTCCTCTACTGTGTAGACTGATTCATTGCCGAACTTTGCCTCGGTTCCGTTTTTATAAACAGGAAGATTATCAAAGCTTACTGACCAGCCAGGAGCAGATATTTTTCCGCTTGCTACATGATAAGCAGCCTTTGCATCGCCTTCGGTTCCCTCAGGCATGTCTCTGTAGATGTTGATAGTGAGAGGCTTTCTGAGTATGTCTCTGTTATCCTCGTCATCCCATGTCTTTGTAATTGTGAGCTTACTTGTATGGAGAGAGTTTGTGAGAGCTGTATTATACAGTTTCTTTTCTGTATCATACTCAGTTTCTGCTTCACAATTGAAGTTGCCTGCTGTTCCGTCTTTAACCTCAACTGAAGCTTTGCCGTAGTTTACAGCAGTTTCAATTACACGGTATTCGTAAGAAGAGTTGAGATTATTAAATGTGTAGATATAATCTACTTTCTCTGTAGTCTCGTTTCTTACGCCGTTTATTGTTACTATGTCGTTTTCAGGTACTTTTACCCAGTTGCCCTTTGCATTTTTGTACTGAAGCTGTACTGTGATGCTGTCAGGGAGAGCTTTTACATTTTCGAGGTAATCAGTACCATTCGGGAATTTCTTTGTAACTGTGAGAGAAGTCTCCTTAAGTCTGTTTTTAATGCTTAATGTTTTGGACTGATTGTCTTTATTTGCACTTGCACTTTCGGAGCTTATCTCATATCCGTTTGGAACACTGACTTCAACTACACGGTAGCTTATCTTCTCACCCTGTCTGTAATATGCAGGGAGATTGGACCATGTTGTCTGCCATGTGGTATTGGTAAGTGTCTGAGTTACATCACTTGTTGTGAATACCAGCTTACCGAGGTCGGTATCAGAGCCTGGTACAGCTTCTACCTTTGTTACATCATGCCACTCGGTTTCTTTGATATCGGTTGTTGCAACATCATCCTTTTCAAGTTTCCACTGGAGTTTGAACTGAACACTATCAGGTCTCATTCCGTAGAGATTATCGCTGTCATCCCAGACTTTCTTAGCTGTGACGCTCATCAGTTCGATATCGTGGGTATTTGTGATAATGATGTTCTGAGTATTTCCCTGGGTTAATGTAACTTTATCAGATTCAGATGTTGTTTCTGTTGCATCTGTTACATCAACTTTGTACTTTGTCTCATATCCTGTTACGGATGTTTCGACTACATAGTACTGGGACTTGACTCTGTTATTATTTTTATCAAGTGTTCCGTCCTGCCTGTAAACAGGGAGATTATTCCATGTGTAAGACCATTCGTTTACATCATTCGGATTATTCTCAGGTCCGCTGATTGTCTTTGTATCAAAGAGCTTATCATCACGATAGAGCTTTACCTCAACAGGTTTTCTGAGATTGTCACGGTTGCATGAATCGTTCCAGACCTTTGTAACGCTGATGTTACCGACAGGAAGGGTGTTCACAACACTGAATTTCTTTACACCGCCATCATTTATGAATGTTGATTTAGCCTGATACTCACCGATATCTGCAGACCAGTCGCTGAAGATAAGGTCAAGTTTTTCTCCTACCGGTTTACGTACAGTACCATCGCTGTATTTAACGGAATACTCTGATACAAAGTATTTATACGGCTTGTTTTCTGTGTCCCTGATTGGGATGCCTGAAATACTGAGATCTGCCCATTCTCCCTTATCGTTTGGAGTCTGGGTAATATATCCATTCTCAACTTTACCGTCAGCAGAAGTGAGCGTTTTAAGCTCTGTACTGTCGGATTTGTACTGAACAAGATAAGTAATCTCAACCGGTCTTACATTATTTTTGCAGTTTTCATCTCCAACCCATTTTTTACTGATTGTCAGAGCTTCTGATGAAACTGTGTTCTTAACATAAAGATTTACAGTTGAATCTCCTATTTTTGCCTGATTACCATTTGTTATTACATTTTCATAGGTGGAATCTGTGTATTCAGGTAAGTTGTAACCAGGAACCTGAGTTTCCTCAACTTTGTAGAGAATTTCTTTGCCTTCGTAATATGCACGGAGATCATTCCACTCAGCGTAATTATAATTATCCTCCGGTTTATCTGGTACTTTAATAACAGCAAGTATGCATGGGTTATCGCTGGTTGTGTAAACGCCACCGTCATTAAAGGAATCAGGAGAATAGTTATGTAAAACATCGTTCCATGTTTTTCCGTTGTCAACAGACCACTTGAGTGTGAATGTAATAGTAGGAGGTCTGAGACCATAATGGCCACTGTTGTCATTCCAGTACTTTCTTATGCTTACAGCTCCGGATTTTACTGTATGAGCATTTTTGACTGTAATAGTCTTGGCATTATACCTGCCCTCAGCGAGAGTTACTTTTGCATCGGATGCTGTTGAATGCTCGGTAGTACTGTCAATACCTGCTATATATGTGGTTGTGTAACCATCGACTGATGATGTTTCAACTACATGATACTCAGATAAAACTGTTGAACCTCCGACTTTATAGAGCGGGAGATCTGTCCACAGATTTGTGTAACGCCAGACATTCTGGGAATTTGCAGGGGCGGTAAGTGTTTTTGCTTCGCCGTATTTTACACCGTCTCGATAAAGCTGTAATGTGATTGACGTTGCTCGCTTTCCTTCACGGTTGCTCTCATCTCTCCAGACTTTATCTATTGAAAGATTGCCTGTTCTGAGAGTATTTGTTACTGTAATGCCCTTAATATCTGTATCTGTTACATACTTGTCAAGTGTAACATTTGCTGAATATGTTGTTGTATAACCGGCTATCTCAGTTTCCTCTACAGAGTAAACTGATTTCTGAACAGTACCGTTTGCACCATATGTGTAGACCGGTAAATCTGAGAATGTAACAGCATCTTCCCCGTCTCGCTTAAGCTGGAATGTAATACTGCCCGGTCTTTCGACTGCTGTATCACCGGACCATACCTTTGTAACCCTGAGTTTACCCATATCAAGACTGTTCTTGACGGTTATGGTTGTATTATCCGCTCCATCACCTTCAGACGGATTAGGAACCACACTGTAATTATCCAGCGGACTCTCGTTGTAATAAACAGTATAACCTGTGATATCGGTCTCAACAATGCGATACTTTACGATTCTGGATGTTCCGCCTGAGTTGGAATTGTATGGGAGATTTTCCCATGTTGCCTTCCATGCAGGAATTTCCTCTCCGTTAAGGGAAACGCTCGGGCTGCTTGTGGTGTAAACTCCGCCGTCTGCATAAGCATTCTGATCAGCGTCCAAATCAACCTGAGTAATATCTGTCCACTCGCCTACCCAGTTCTCACCATCGTAAAGTCTGTACTGAAGCTTAAACTCGGCTTCGCCGGGATGAGTGTTTTCAATATTATCATTGTCCCAGTCTTTTTCGGCAATAATCTTACCCTTTTTCGGGAAATGAGTATTTGTGACTGTGACAGGTGAGGTTCCACCCTTTGTGAGTGTTACGCCATCGCTGTAAGAAACTGTGTAGTCAACGTTGTTGATTCCATTGAATGTACCATCATTGTCAACAGGTGAATATGTGGTATTACCGTCACTGACTGTAACATTGCATTCCTTTACGGAATACTCATATTTAGGAGTTGAAGAATCGTGAGGATATTCTGTATAAACAGGAAGGTCTGACCATGTGTATGAAAGCACACCGTCTTTCTCTGCAAGTTTCTGAACCTTACCGAGCGGATCACTGCCACGGTAGAGCTGAACATATACATCTGTTCTTCCGCCGTCACGGTCGTTTTCATCTTTCCATGTCTTGCTTACTGTGACACTTCCGGCCTCAATACTGTTGGTAATGGTTGTATCGGTTACCTTGCCGTTTGTTACCTTTATGCCACTTACCGAGCCACACTCGATATAACTGTAACCCGGAGCAACATCGAATATCTCATAGGTATATTCCGCACCGTTGCCATCCTTTACAGGTAGTTTATCAAAGACAAAATCGACAAAGCTTTCTCCCGATTTGGTTCTGTATGACTTTGTGGATTTATCATAAGTAAGCTTTTTAGATGTTGAAAGAATATCTTTACCATCTCTCTTACATGTGAGATAAACCTGTAATGTCTCCGGCATTACCTTATAGTCACTTACAAGCTTATCGATAATTTCCTTATCAACAGTTACTCCGTTTACAGAAACTGCTTTCTTTATTTTAAGCGAACCTGTATCGAGAGTATTTGTGATTTTTACGGCATTATCATCTCCTGTAATCTTTGCGGAAGCGTATGTTACTGTGTAACCGTTAAGCTTTCCGTTTGGTGCGATTTCAGTAATATCTGCGCTGTCGGATGCCTTTATACCCTCAACCGCACGATATTCAACGGCATGAGTTGCACCGTTTACACGAATGTTCTTCGGAAGATTCTCCCAGGTATGGGTTTCACCGCCATTGTTGCCGTTTTTCTGTAATGTAATCCAGCCTACATCTGAAGTGGTATATGGTTCAGCTGCAGAACCCGGATAATTTCCGTTTGCCCCAAGCTCCGCCTGGCTTACGTCTGACCATGCCCCGTTTGCTACTGTGGAATCTTTCCACTGGAGTTTGACATAGATTTCGCCTGGACGGGATTTATAGTCATTGTTCTGGTCAACCCAGTCTTTTGTTACAGTAACTTTTCCACGCTCAGGGTTATAAGTGTTTGTAACAATATTGCCATTGTTTTTATCATGATCAGCTGTATATCCTGTCGGTATATCAGACTCCAACCAGGTATACTTGCTCTCATGAGCTTCGTCGTGGGCGGTTGCATCTGCCTGATATTTAGGCAGGAGATCGAACACTATTGTCCACTCGTCGCCTGTGCCCTTTGTTACTGTTCCCCACTGAGAGATTGAACCATTGGAAGACTGAGTGGAAACAGGAACACCATACTTGTTTGCATCATTGTATGTTCCGTCATCGTCACGGTAAAGCTGAATTGAGAAATCTCCCCGCTTGCCGTCACGGTTGTGCTCATCCTCCCATTTCTTTGTGAGAGTTATGGATGTAAGCTCGTCAACAAAATAGTAATTGTTTGTGAGGGTTATGGATGTGCTGTCGGCATCTGCGGCAGAAACTGTGGCAGGTGCTGTGCTCATGGATCCAAGGTATCCCTTGCCGTCATCATTCCAGGTGATAGCCTGATAAGTGGTTTCACCAAAGAATTTAACTTCGGTTTCAAATATTCTGTACTGAATCTTTGTTCCGTCAGCGGTTACTCTCGGAAGCGAGATATCTATAGTCTCTCCGCCACCGATGAGATTTTTCATACCGAGAACTCTGATTGTTTCGGTTGGGTTGCCGTTTTCATCACGCAGGTCAAGCCAGTCTGTGCCGTTTATGCTGTACTGAACTTTAACCCTGATATATTCAGGAACCGCCTTCAGACCGATGAGGTTTTCCACATCTGTTTTGGAGAGTAATGTTGAAGTACCGTTCTTTGTCCAGTTCTTTGTAACCTTGAGTTTTGTTGTATTCAGCTTGTTTGTGAGTTCATGCTGTGCAGCTGAAGCTGTTCCTGCGAGACCGGCTTTTGTGGCAACTGCTGTACCGTTAATCCTGGTACTGCTGTGGGTATAACCTGTCGGAGCGGTCTCTACAACTTTGTAGTAAACATTCTTGGATTCATTTCCGTTATTATCACTTGCTGTGTTGATTTTAAGCGGAAGATCTGTCCATGATACTGAGGTGTATGCACCGTTTTCAAACTTAATCTGCTGAACAGCATCACTTGTGGTGTGAACTAATCCGTCATCATACATCTGGTATGTTACATCTCCAAATGTATGCTCATCAAGAACTGCCTTCGGAACATCTGTCCATGGGCCGTTTGTATTTGTTGCCCACTGAAGCTTGACGGAAATCGGCTTAGTTTCATCAGGACGGGTTAAATCTGTCCAGCCACTTAAATCTGACCATGCTTTGGATGCACTTACGGAGCCACGTTCGGGAACATAGATATTAGTGACGTGGTTGGCATCTGCAGAATCAATAACAGGGGCTTTATATCCCTTGGCTGCAATTGTGGTGTTAACCTCTTCCCATGAATAATCGCAATTACCGTTTTCACAGGACTTCGGCAGATATGTGAAGCTGATTGTCCACTCGCTGCTGTTATCCTTCGGCTTTGTAACTGAGGAAAGATTGCTGATTTTTTTGCTGTTTGCTGTAATGCTACCGTCTGATGTGGTGAATTCCGCATAAACTCCGTTATCACGCTTCAGCTTGACAGTAAAGTCACCTCGTACACCGTCACGGTTACTTTCATCGAGCCATGTTTTTCTGATTGTGAGCTCTGTATAATTGAAAACATTTGTTACTACGGCTGTTACGGAATCTTTACCCTTTGCCGGCTCCATATCAAACTCAGCTGACGGCTCTGTGCTTACGCTGCCGAAATCAGCCTTGTCATTCTGCCAGTTTACAGAAATAAAGCTGTCGTCTGCCTTTGCACCATAGTAAAGGTATCCTGTTTCTACAACACGATAATTAATTTTGTTACCGTTTCCGTCATAAACAGGAAGGCTGATGCCTGTATCCTTATTCTTGCCGCTGTCACCGAAAAGATCTGTTACCTTGAATGTGAATTCGGCATAAGTTTCGACTTCACTTCCGTTTTCACCTGTGGAAGTTCTGCTGAGGATAACAGGATTCCATGTACCGTTGTTATCCTGATACTGAACTGTGAATTTCAGTTTCTCAGGAATTGCCTTTGTGTAAATCAGACTCTGAAGAACAGAATCACTGATATTTTCGAGCTCATCTGCCTTCTTACTTGCCTTCCAGACCTTTGTGATGTTCAGCTTTACTGTCTGAAGCTCGTTGGTGAAGCTGTTCTCTGAACTGTTGTTTTCACCCTCATAAGCAAATCTGACAGTATCGCCTTCTGTTCCTTCGCCACAATATACCTTATAGGAATATTCAGATTTATCGGCATTCGGATCATACTCCACTACACGATATTCAATTCGCTGTGGCTTACCGTCAACAGTAATGTTATCCCAGTACATGAACATATTGTTCCATGTTGTTTCTGAGCTGTCTGTTTTCGGAACATCACGGACTGCATCCTGTGTTGTGGCTGTGAAAGCTGAGAGATTATCTTCAGTAATATCTATCCATGCTGAATCATCATCAACATTCTTTTTGCCTGTATAGTCAAAATACTGGAGCTTGAACTTAAGGCTCGGACGCGTTACCTCGCCGAAAGCGTTGTAGTCTGACCATTCTTTGTTTGCTGTGAGGCTGATGGTCTTTCTGTCACTCTGAAGTGTATTGACAACCTCGAGAGTGTAACATCCGCTTGAGTCCATTGTAGGCTCATCCTGTGAAACAGTCTGCTTATAATTGTACGGACTGTCGGCATCACCTACTGAGAGCTCTTTACCGTCAGCTTCTCCGTAATACTCTTTTACTTCAATGATATTTAAGATGGAATAACATCCGGGCAGATAGAATGGTTCGGTGTAGAAATATGATTTTTTCTCACCTGTTTTTTCATCTGTCTTCAGTGCATATCTGTCATTTCTCTGGAGCTCGGATATGCTTTCTTCATCTGTATAAAGAACATATTCCTTTGTCTTGTTATCATTTTTGAATGTAACTCTGAGAGTGATTTTATCCGGTCTTGTGTTGTCAGAGCCCATATTGTCGACCCAGACCTTTGCAAGACGGACTTTCTTGGTTGTGAGCACATTATCGAGAGTAACAGCAGTCTCGGAAGAATCCTGCTTTACGGTTTTTGTAAAGCTTACTGTCATGGCATGAGTACCCTCGATTGTTGAAGTATCACCTTCACCCTGCTCGAAGACTTCCTCTTCGGAATCAACCGTTTCGCTGTCAAGTACAGGCCATGTAGCATACTCTACTATTCTGTACTGATAGATATCAGGGAGAGGCTCCCATTTTACACCGCTGATGTTGAAATCTCTGAAGAAGTTTTCCTGAGTCATCTTCTCAAGGTCAACATTGTAACCGAGAACTGACTTTTTGGTTCCGTTTACAGTGATATCAACTGTATAAGCACTGCCGGAGTTTGAACCGTCAACCGGTTCCCAGACATCGCTGTCAGTTGCTTTTCTCTCGACAACATATTTGACAGACTTTGGAAGAACATTCATTCTTCTCAGCTGATCAAATGCACCATAGGTACCTATCTTAACCTTTGTGACCTTGGTCGGATTACCGCTTTCGTCAACACTTTCAACGTATTCATATCTCCAGTTCTTTTTGAGAGTGAGACTTGTGTAGCTGGAAAGCTTGTTTTTGATGGTTGTGGAGTTTATGCTCTCAAGTGCATATTTTCCGATTTCATCGCCAACAGCTGATGCAAAATTCTCAGTACCGTTTTCATCTGTGTAGCTTTCCTTCTCGAGGAAATATGTGTACTGTCTTCCCTGTGTATCGTAAACAGGAAGATCTTTAATTTCAGCAACCCATGTATTTGCACCGCTGGTGCTTAAGGTCCATGTACTATCGGTATCTGCCTTTTCGGCTTTGCCGTTTTCATTAACGGTAATCTCACATTTTCTTGTGAAATCAGCATCAACTTTAGTTCCGACTTTTCTGCCGAAGTAAAGGGAAAGATTCTTAGGACGCAGACTGTCGTTGTTGACATAGCTGTCATCCCATACTTTATATCCTATAAACTTTCCGAATGAACCGTCAGTGTATTTACCTGTATAGGTGTTTGTGATTTCGATATCTTTATCAGGTGAATAAACCTTTACGGTGTCATCTGATTCTTCATCATTCACAACAAGAACAATATCCTCTACGGAGAAGTCTTTTGTGTATCCGCTGACACTTGATTCTGTGATATAGAAGTGCATCGGCAGTCCGTTAGGACCATAAAGAGGAATCTTGTTATCTTCGGATTTTTCGTAAGTACTGAAAGTATATTTCTGAGTGTTTCCTGAGGTGATATCCTTCGGATCAAATGTGTGGGATTCGATTTCAATGGCCTCAGCGTTTTCCATTACACTGTAATTGTTGCCATTAATTACAATATCCCCTTCTTCATCCTCAACAAGGAACTCTGCCCAGAGAGTAACTGTTGCAGGGGCAAGATCCTGTACTGTGTAGAGATCCTGAGCCCACTTATCGATTACCCAGTTTTTTGTTACAGGAATTTCCACATATTCAGATGGAGAAACATAGTTGTTGTCAACTCTGAAATATGCCGGGGAAACAATGGCATTCTCAAACGGATAACCCTCAACCTGTCCGGACTCATTACCCTCAATCTTCTCAATGATGTAGTAGTTGTACTCAACACCAAATTCATCGAAGCAGGGAAGTTCACCGTTGCTGTCCTTTGTTACAGTAAAGGAATAGCTCGGGAAGTGGTTAAGCTCAGAGCACTCAACCTGTGTCACCGCACCTGTAGTCGGGTTTGTCGATGTGGTTGAATGACCGCAGTTGAGCACAATATCCGTTACTTTTTCGGCGTTCTCCTGATTTAAGAAATCTCTTAAATCGAGATTGTTTGGCTCACGATCTGCAGGAGCTTCATATGTCTTGGTGGTTCTGTATAGCTCAAGGGTAAGAACCGGGTATTCAACATCAGGAATCTCCCAGCCTAAATTGTTCTTCCAGAGCTTACTGCCGCTGATTGTGCGCTTATCTTTGATTCTGTTTACAACTGTTCTTGAATAGTATTCGCCCGGGTTATTGCTGTCTTCAGGTGTGTGAACACCATCGGAAAGAACAAGACGGTTATAATCCTTGTAAACATCATAATAGGTTTCATTATCACCGGCATCGGAATTAATGTCGTAACACTCCTGAGCACTTGTACCGTTTACGTTAACATTGAGCTCAGCGGAGGACATATTTCCGTAGAAAATATTGCCGTAGAACGGAGACTGAGATCCTATGCCCTCTTCTGTTGCGAAATAGAAGTAAGGATAGCCCTTTTCGTCATACTGGTCGACAATTCCTACATTAATATCTGTGACCCACTTGTTGATGGAGCTGTAAAGTCTGTCTGCACTGATAGTCTGAACCTGCTTAATCTGATCTTCATATCGCGGATCATCAAGATAATTTGAGAGAAGCTTGGCAAAGTTTTCTGTGCTGAAATAATTACCTGAAGCACCCGGTTTATTACCTGTTATGTAATCATAGATTTTTATACCGTTTACCTCAATCTCTGAGGATGCGCGGTAAATCTTATAATAAACATTCGGGCGTGTGTTTACGGTTTTGCTCTCTACATACCAGACCTTTTTGAAATCAAGGTCATATTCTCCCTTAACCTCATTTACGGCATTGTAATAGGTTATGTCGCCGTCATGGTGAAGTTTGCTGTAAACTGTACCATTTTTATCCTGACCTTTGTCTTTGTCCAGTTCAATTGTTGAATAGTAAGGAATGGAATAGGTATTATTGCCTACTATGTATGGAACCATGGCCTTTTCAGGTTCATCCTGCTCATACTTTTTGAATCCGATAATGCCGCTGTTTACCGCAATTCCTGTTTCTTTGACAGAGTATGTGATAACCGCACCTTCATCGTCAAACTTAGGAAGATCTGAGATTGTGGCTGTATATACAGTTACAGGCTCTGTCGGTGCTGGCTTGCCCGGTTTTGCAGCAGGCATAACCTCTTTGATCTCATAGGATATTGCAGTATCATCCTCTGAAATCTTTCCTGATTCAACTTTACCGTCTATATTACCGAGTCTGAATTTTGTCACAGTTGTCTGTGTTTCAGGCTTGTCTCCTGTAACAACTTCAAATACACCTGCTCTGAATTCGTCGGCGTCTGCCCATGTCTTGTTTACAACAATGTTGAGGGTTGCAGTACGAAGGTTTGTCCATACATAAGAAGTTTTTCCTGAGAGATTTGACTTCTCCTTTGTGCCGGAAACCTTATATGTGTACTGAGAAGCACCGTCTGCATCATTGGTATTATCGGCAATTGTGCCACCTTTTCCTGCTCCTGAAGTGAGTTCGTTTACCTCAGAGACAGACCATTCTGTGAATGTCTTTCCACCATAATAATGCATGGTTGCGGTGGAAGTGAAACCGTTTATTCCACCATGACCTGTCGCACCGATTCCGATTTCAACAGCAACGAAATTTCCTGTTGAAATATCACCAACAAGCAGGGATTCTTCGCCGTTCATGGCCTCCTGCCACTCGCCTGCCTCGGAATTATAGAAATACTGTTTTGAATTCTTTCCGATTCCGAACTTTTCGTACCAGCCGTTTTTCTCATTCAGCTCAATAACCCCAAGGAGATATGGCTTTTTTGTTTCACCGTCGGTATAGGTCTGAGCAGTATTGAACACAGCCATATAAGAAGGCAGTCTGGATGAGGAGTCACCGTCATCGAGCCATCTCTTTTCGGCATATATCTCGGTTCCGCCTTCGCCACCTGTTGAGTTTGTGATGTTTACAGTCAGCTTCTTTGCGGTGGATTTATTATCTTCATCGCCTATTTCAACTACGGAATATACATAATCTGTATCGATATGCCATCCGTTTGCATCGTAAGAACCATCATCGATATTTATCTCTTTAATGGTATATACATACTCTTTACCCTGTTCATCGAAGCGCTCAAGCTCATCGAGATCAAGAACCCATTTGCCGAGGTTTTCGTCGAAGTTATCTCCGTTGAGGGTAAGATCCTCTATTTTCACGCCATCTCTGTAAAGTCCACAGGTAATAGAGGCATTGTAATCACTTCCGATAAGCTCTGTGATATTGCCTTTATCCCACCATGTTTTTGTAACTGTGATGAATGTAGGTGATTTTATGGTATCGCTTATCTCTGTATTCCAGGCACCGTTCTCAGCGCTGTACTCTGTTCTGGATTCAGCTGAGTGGTAGAAATCAACCTTTGTGTTACCTACACCCGGGGCATACGGACCTAAGGCAGTACCGATTTCTGTTTCGTTTACGGTACTGTCTGTGAGGGATTTTGACGGAAGATTCTCATAATCCGGTGAATCTGAATTCCAGTCTATATCGGTTTTATTTCCATAAACGGAAACACTGAGTTCCTGCCATCTGTATGAGTATTCATTTCCATCTGCATCATATCTCGGGAGCAGTTCACTCTCAAGTGTTACAGTCATGTTGTTCTCAACTCGGAATGAGGTGAGATTTTTTACAACATCAGCATCAAGGTCAACATTATCTTCTTCTTTATATTCCTTGAGTAAATCGCCGTATTTTACGTTGACCCAGGAATATGAATCGCCGTTCTTTTCAAGTCTCTGAAGAACAACATCAACCTGAATATTGTTTGAACCGGCAAGAACTGCAGCATTCATCTTCTTTGTGAGAGTTGCCTTTGTTGTAGTGGAGAGTGTATTTATGATGTGACCGCCGTTGAGAATATACTTGGGTGTTGTTCTCTCCGGAGCCTTAAGTTCATCGAAAATATCCTTGATTTCAGCGGAATAGTTATTATCCTCTGTGTAGATTGTGTTTGTATTGTCTACTGTGGTTATATAGTTCTTTCCTGCATCTCTGACATAGCCAAAGTAGATAAGACGACGACCGTCAGCATCATAAAGATGGAGATTGGAGACAAGAATCTCAACTTTCTCGCCCTCTTTATCTGCGGTATTTTCTTTTGAAACTGTCTCTACCTTATAACCGTTTACGGCAGATGAAGTAATAGGGTCAAATCCGCCACGCTGGTCTTCTGATATAATTATATCTTCTGCTTTAAGGTAAAGATAGAAATTGGCGTCCGGTCTTGTGGTACTGTTCTGATCTTTCCATTCAACAGTATATGTAAATGCTATTGTATTTGATAAAAGTTCTGTGAGAGTACCGTTGTGATAAAGTTCCTCTGTGTTGGAGGCATAGTTGCCCTCATTCTTATAGGTCGGCTTATATCTGTCGCCCGGAGTTGATTCTTCCTTCGGAACAATCTTTGAATCATCAATCTTCAGAGAATAGAACAGAGCATTTCCGTCACTGTCAAATGCCGGAAGATTTTTAAGGCTGAAAGTTATGGAACCTGTATCAGGATCTGTCTCCATAATTACAGAACTGTTCTTTACATCCTCAGAGATTGGCTTCTTGGAATGATTCTTTGAATTAGTGACATTAAGTGAAATATCGTCAATGGATATTCCGTCAGGTCTTGTTCCGTAGTTATTGTTATAGTCTTTCCACTCAAGTTCTGACTTATAAGCTGTTACGGCTGTATTTACAATTCTTGAGTTGATTTCCACAACATCTGCCGGGATTCCGTTTACATCTTCGGAGATATAATTCTTTGCTGAATCTGCATCAAAAAGCTCTTCCTGAACAAGCTTATATGAAATGCTGTAAACACTTCCCTCTTTTGCAATTTTGTAAGGAAGATTGTTCCAGCCGAAATTAAAGACCCAGTTAAAGGCAGTATCTTCGTCTTTCGCATTCTGAAGTTTGTCAAAAAGGTTGAAGTCTGTAAAGTAATCCGAACTTACACCTATCTCGTCAAGCCAGTCTGTGAACTCTGTAAGGGTGTAGTCCTTTTCACCCACTGTAACAAGGAAGGTGTAGTTGTCGTTTATGTATTCTTCTTCCGGAAGTGGTCTGCTTACCTTTGAGTTAGGGTCTGAACCCTTGTTATCATTCCAGCTGACTGTAAAGGCGGCACTGCTGTAATAGCTGTTTACCGCAGCTCTGTCACTGTAAACATAGATATTGTATTTGATTCCTTTATCATCAATAACCGAAAGAAGTGCATCTCTGTTTCCAAGACCCGGTTTAACCTCAACAATATAATCATTTCCTGATTTATTTACCGTGAGCTTATCGTTTTCCGGAACAACAGAGAAAATCTTAAAATCATTTGGGAAATCGTAATCTGCCTGTAAAGCAGAAATAATTGCATCAAGGCTTATATCGTTCTTTCCCTCAATCTTATATTCATAGATTGTTGTATCTTCTTCCTGCTGCTCTGACTTTCTGTTTACAAAATGACTTGAAGCAACAAGTCTGCCGTTTTCATTTTTTAATTCAACAGATCCTGTAGGTCCCACAGCACCGTTAATAACAGTATCTATGTTACCCTCGTTATCACCTATATCTTCGTTCTTGATGTCTTCATAACCTACATAGAGCTTTGAAGTTTCCTTTACTGAATAGGAATCGGCAGGAACAGATCCTGCAGGAAGAGTGATTCTTACCTCAACGGTAAACGGCCAGACATCGCCACCGTCACATTCAATCTGTGTTGGGAAGCTGTCGGACTTACGATAAAAGACCACATTGTCAAGTTTATTTCCTTCAGAATCAAAAAGATTGAAGTAATCGGAATAGTTATAAACTGCTTTCAGGTCGTCAATATCGGAAACCGCAGGATAGAGAAGTGTATCGAGCTTAATATTCTCCTCATTATCATTGCTCTCAACATACCAGAGCAGGTTGAAAGAACCTTCAACTATAACCGGCTCTTCCTCTGCAAACATATTTATATCAAGAGCCGCTTTCTTCTCTTCCTCAGAATACTCATGGTTTGTGATTTCAATCTCCCACATGGAGAAGGAATCTGTTGTTACAGAAATAATTTCCTTTGCGGAAGAAAGTGCATCATTATAAGCGTTTTCATTTACAGTTTTGGAGACAGCCTCAATACCATCTCCGAAATCCTTCACATGGTAACATCAATGTCTAAATCAGAGGCTGAGTAAGACAAGCTTATCATTTCCTTAAGCTCTGCAATTTCT
>JAUNDK010000010.1:0-11854 GCA_030526115.1 Clostridia bacterium | reverse complement strand
AACTCAACATCGGCTGCGAGATTATTTATGATTTCATTCTTAAGTTCGTCAGTTATATTTGCTGCAAGGGCTGTTTTATTATCAAAAAGGCCAAAGTGAACCACAGCCTCACCAAATGCTGTGTCAGGCTGTACCTCGTTACCATTTTCATCTGTTACATAAATGTTGAGAATGTATCTGCTGAGAACATTTTTATCGGCTTCACGTTTCGCTTTTACACAATTCTCAACAGTATTAATCTTATCCTCGTTGGAAATAAGTTCCACATGTAGCTGAGCACCCTTTGGGAACACTCCTTCTGCAGCGGATACATTGACAAGAATCTTATCCTCAAGATTCAGTGTGCTGTCAAACGGAACTTTTTCCTCGGTGTCTTTTGCTTCTTCGGAAACAGTTTCCTCTTCGGAGATAATCTCTTCCTCAGTTTCTGATACTTCTGCATCAGAATCGGAATCTTCTGATGTTTCCTCTTCAACACCCGGTTCTTCGGAATTTTCCTCAGGTACTGAAGATTCTTCGGATTCTGAAGGTTCTTCCGCAGAAGGTTCATCGGAAACTTCCTCATTTTCAGAAGCAGACGGAAGCTCTTCAGATTCTTCCGGCTCTGTTACCTCATCAGGTTCAGTGGAAGGCTCAGGTGTAATTTCTTCGATGACTTCCACCTCTGTATTATCGTCAGATTCAGTTTCTTCACCTGACTCGATTTCCTGATTTACCTCATCAACAGGCGCAGTATCCCCCTCTGATTCTTCGAGAATTACCCCGTCACTCTCTATTATGAGATCAGAATCTGAGAAGTCATAAATATACTCCTGTTCACCGGGAGAAATATTAACCTCTTCAGCCGATGCAATAAGTGCCATTGGCTGCTGAACCACGGATGCCAGCATTAATACAGCCAGTAATCCGGATGCAGCTTTTTTCAGCTTTTTCATCATAATAAAACGCCCCTTAGAAATGCATATATTAATCCATAATACTAAAATTATTATATATAGTCATAGTATATCATATACTTATTCACAACAAAAATAAAGAGTTTTGATAAAATTTTGCAGTTTGTTATAAAAAAGCCGGCAGGTATTACCCACCGACTTTCATCTTGCAGTTACAGCAGATGTCTGAATGGTCTTATAAGAATTTTTAAGATCGCATACATCATTTTTTTATTCCAATTAAGTTCATTCGTGTTATATAAAGGCATTTTAGTTTCAATCCCATCAGGAAGAACCTCTATGCTTTTTTCTTTATAATTCTCTATTTCCAATCTGATTGCTTTATTCAATTCTTTACTGTCTATTACAAGCATGAGCTCTGTATCGAGATATGTACTTCTCATGTCAAAATTATATGAACCTACTACAGATATATTATCATCAATAATTATTGTTTTCGTGTGTAGGGCATTTTCATTCATAACTTCATAAACAGTAGCTCCACATGACAGTATTTTCTCCTTGTTATTAAGATAATCTGTACATCCAAAGGGATTTGACCCCTTTTCGACAGCATTTATATAAAATGAAACTTTTGAGTTTTCGCTCATACTTACTATTGTACTGTACATTTCTTTATTACATATTATGTATGGGGTCTGAATAATAACCTCATCTGCATTTTCTGCAAGCTCTGAGATAGCATAGAGAAGTCTTGGCTGTTTTCTACCCGTATTTGTACCGTTATTTAACAAACTGATTTTCTTTGCCGGATAAGTTGACTCTTCCCAGGCATTAAATGAATCTAAATCAAACTCGCTACGAAGTTCTATATACCTTACCTGCAGACGACTTATTTCTCTGTTATATATATCCTTATTAACTTTCTTTTTTACTGTGTTCACTTTTTTCTCATTCCAGATAGAGTAAAAGTATTCTTCCAACTGCTGAAAAGAATCCCCTTTCCCTTCTCCGGTATTATAAACAAGTATATCTCTGTCTATGTTAGACTTATTACTTACATCTCCAAGAAAAGTATCACTGGTATTTCTACCGCCAAGCAGGTACATTCTATCGTCAACCAGTATGTATTTGTCATGCATACGATAATTTATACTGTAAATATGTGAAACTGAATTGTAAAATCTTACTTCTATATTGTTATGATTGCAAAATGAAAGGAAGGATTTATCTTTTCTCAGAAAGACAGGTTGATATATTCCATCAATTATTATTTTAACATCAACCCCTCTGTCTGCTGCGTCCATTAAAGCTGCCATTATATCAGTACCGCTTTCATCTGTTCGAAAGTCAAAGGTAGCAAGTACAATGGATTCTTTTGCTGATGCTATCATTCTGAGACGCCATAATAAAGCATCCTCATTATTTTCTATATTCAGGACTCTCTCAGAACAAGTTAGATTCGATAAATATCCCGTTTTTTTAAACTCCTCTTTGTACTCATTATTTATTCCTTTGTGGAATAATGGGGCTATTACACTGGAGATAAGTAACGAAATCATAAATATAATCAATATAAGTATCCCGGTTCTTACGGTCTTTTTCATAACTATTACCTTCCTCATAAAAATTTGTAGAGAGGATTATAAGCTGTAATTGCGAATAGATTAAGTACAGTATATGAAAAATATATAACAAAAGCCCCCCGGATATTCCGGAGGGCTAAGGTTCAGTAATTATTAAGTGAGTATTACTTATTTGCGCCTGTTAATGGGTGGAAGCAGGAAACCTTTCTGCCATCAGAGAGGAATGTTTCACCCGGACGCTCCTTGCGGCACTCATCTGTTGCATAAGGGCAACGTGGTGCAAACTTGCAGTAAGAGATGGAGTACTCTTTTGTCTCCATATCAGGAAGAGCCATATCCTCATCTGCCCACTTGTCACCGATTCTCGGAACAGCGCTCATAAGAAGCTCCGTGTATGGGTGTGCAGGCTCATCCATGAGTTCCTTAGCAGGGCCGTACTCGATAAGGCAGCCACGATAAAGTGTTGCGATGTAGTCGGATACGTAGTAAGCTGTGGAAAGGTCATGAGTGATGTAAATGAAGGATACGTTATACTTATCCTTAAGCTCCTTGAAGAGGTTAACAATGTTCATCTTCATGGAAGCATCGATAGCTGCAACAGGCTCGTCAGCGATGATGAGCTTTGGTCTTGTGATAAGAGCACGAGCGATGGATACACGCTGGAGCTCACCACCGGAGAACTGTGTTGGGTACTTGCCCTTAACAACTGCAAGGGAAAGACCAACGCTCTTTAAAGCATCATCTACAACACCTGTAGCCTCTTTCTTATCCTTAGCAATGCCAAGGCGAAGAGCTGTGTTGAACAGATAGGAGTCAACAGTCTTACGAGCTGAGAAAGACTCATATGGGTTCTGGAAGATTGGCTGAACATCAAGCTTGAACTGCTTTGGGTTGTAGCTCTTCTTATCGAGATAAGATTTGCCATCAAGAATGATGTCACCCATATCTGGGTTATGAAGACGGAGAACCATCTTACAAAGTGTGGATTTACCACAACCGGATTCACCAACAACAGAAAGGATAACCGGCTTATCATTATCAATAGAAATAGAAACGTCATCAACAGCAACGAGCTTCTTACCACGGATCATACCGCCAACACGGAAGATCTTGGAGACGTTCTTGATTTCAAGTAACTTTCCAGCCATCTCTTATCCCTCCTTCTTTAATAAATGACATGCTGCGAAGCGACCTGGTCTTACTTCGATGAACTCAGGAATGTCCTGACGGCACTTGTCTGTTGCATGTGGGCAACGAGGTGCGAAACGGCATCCCGGAGGTGGATTCTTAAGTGCCGGTGGACGGCCAGGAATACCAACCTTCTGGCTCTTATCACCAACTCTTGGGAGAGCGTCAACGAGCATCTTTGTGTAAGGATGAATCGGATCGTTGAAGATATCTTCTGTAGGTCCGAGCTCGATTACGCTACCGGAGTACATGATAGCCATACGGTTTGTAATCTGATAGTGAACACCCATGTCATGGGAAACGATAACCATTGTGTTCTGGAACTGCTTCTGGAGACGCATGAGCATCTTGAGAATACCCTTCTGAACAACAACGTCGAGAGCAGTTGTTGGCTCGTCGGCGAGAACAACGTTTGGAGACATGAATGTAGCAAGAGCGATGATAACACGCTGTCTCATACCACCGGAAAGCTGGAATGGATAGGACTCCAGAATATCAGGGCTGAGGTTGAGCTCTTCGAGATACTTGCCAACACGTGCAAGTGTCTGCTCTTCTGTTTCGTTCTTGCGGTCTTCTTTCGGAATAGAATCCAGGAACTGCTTCTTTAAGCGAACGATTGGGTTAAGAACACTCTGTGCAGCCTGTGGAACGTAAGAAATGTTGTTCCACCATGTCTTCTGGATGTTTCCGGATTCATAACTAAACTTTTGTCCATTCTTTTCACCGCTGAGAACAACTCTACCTTTGTCAATCTCGAGCGGGAACTCAATAATATCATAGAGAGTCTTCAGAAGTGTGGTCTTACCACAACCGGACTCACCGGCAATACCGAAGATCTCATTGTCTTTAATTTCAAAGTTAAGATCGTTGAGGACGTGAACGTCACCATCGATGAGCTTGTAAGAAGTGGACAGATTTTCGACTTTTAACATTATTCGTTACCTGCCTCTCTTCATTGATAAGTAATCATTGTAACCTGTGATAAGCATGAACAGACCGATGAACAGGATAACTGTTGCAACGACCGGTGCTCCGATCCAGAGCCACTGCTTATTGAAAATTGCATTGTACTGTCTTGCCCACTGAATCATGTTACCGAGGGAAACAAGGTTTGCCGGGGAAAGACCAAGAACAGCAAGTGAAGACTCGGAACCGATAGCGGAAAGAGTAGCATTCATGAAGTTGGAGAGTGACCATGTAAGTGCGAATGGGAGAATCTCAGTTACAACGATCTGAATTGTATTCTCACCGGAGAACTTAGCTGTGTGAATGAAGTCACGCTCCTTGATGCTGAGAGCCATGGAACGAATCTGACGGGATGGCCAAGCCCAGGCAAACATACCAAGAACGAGAGCCATGATAATTGTTGTGGAACTACCCTTCATAAGAGAGGTCATCATGATAAGGATTGGAAGAGATGGAATAACAACAAAAGTATCTGTAACAATCATGAGGATACGGTCGAGTGCGCCACCTGCAAAACCAGCAAGAAGACCTACGAAAACACCGACTACTGTACCGATAGTAGCAACGATGAGACCGATTGTGAGGGAGTTATGAATGGACTCGATGAGGAGCCATACAACGTCCTGACCCATTGATGTAGTACCAAGCCAATGCTCTGCAGATGCAGGAAGCTTATTAGCATAAGTATTGTTAAGGAATGGATCGATGTGTGGGAAATAGTAAACAACAAATCCGATAATGAGGAAGATGAAGGTTACTATAAGACCAAACTTCAGACGGAAGTTGGCAGCTTTCCAGAATTTTTTCATTTTGCCTTCCTCCTTTTATCAGCCGTAACGAATTCTTGGGTCGATGAATGGGTATACAAGGTCAACAATCAGAGTTGCTGTGGAAATAGCAACGATGGAGATTGTGATACAGCCGAGAATCATGTTGTAGTCGGACTGTAAGATAGCACCCTGAATAAGTGTACCGACACCAGGATAGTTGAAGATGATCTCTGTCATGATGGAACCACCGAAAACACCACCAAGGCTCATAGCAAGAGCTGTGATCTGAGTAAGAATGGAGTTACGGAAAACGTAAGAAGCACCAATCTTAGCCTCGGAGATACCACGATAACGTGCATACATAACGAAATCTTCTTCACTTGTTGTGGAAGCAAGGGACTTCATGGAGATAATCCACCAACCTGTACCAAGAAGGAGCATGGAGATTGCAGGGAGAATGGATGCCTTAATGAGAGAACCGAGCCACATTGCGAATGTACCACGTGTTAAGAGTGTTGTCTGGATTGGGAACCAGCCGAGTACGAACGCAAATACGATCTGGAGAATAAGAGCAATAAGGAAGTACGGAATTGGGTAAATACAAATTGCTATACCTTCGAGAATCTTGGATGAACGCTTGTTCTTTCTGAAACCGGCGAGAAGGCCGATAAAGTTACCGAGACACCATGCCATGAGTGTGGTTGTGAGTGACAGACCAAGTGTGTATGGCAGGTTACGTCCGATTATAGTTGTAACCGGCTCAGGGTAGCTCATGAGGGACGGACCAAAGTCAAATCTTAAAAGTCCGTGAGTCAGATAATATGCATACTGCTCTAACATGGTACCATCGAGACCGAACTGAATTCTAAGTTGCTGACGCAGAGCATCTTTAACCTCAGGATCCATATTACCGGAACGAGTCTCCATCTGGGAGATCATGTTCTCAACTGGATCGGAAGGGAACATACGTGGGATAAAGAAGATAAATGTAACACCAATAAGGATTGTTAAAGCCCACGCAAGAAGACGCTGCGCAAAGAATGTTTTAAATTTCACAGCTACACTTCCTTATCTAATAGGATAAACGTCATTTAGGAATTCTATAAACTCCGTTAAACAAAAGATTGAGGGTGAGGGACGCGGTCATGGGTTTGGCGCACGCCCTCATCCTCTTTAAATCATGTTAAATCTTTGTTAAGCTGATTGATGAATTCAGCTTATAAGTTCATGGATTTTGTTCAGGTAAGTCCTTAAACCATTAAGCCTTTACAGGAGAGAGGTTTGGAAGAACGTACTTGAAGCGGCTCCACCACCACCATGGACCATCATATGGGTTCTCAGAGTTTGGATAACCCTCCCAATATGTGCTGTTGGTAGGAACGAACTTTGTACCGTTTGTGAAGTTGATAACAGGCATATCCTTTACAGCTTCCTGGAGGAACTCAACATGGAGCTCATAAGCTCTGTCGGATGTTGGGTCTGTACCTGCGAGCTCGTGGAGGATCTCGTCAACCTTAGCGTTGTTCCAACGAGCGCCCTGGCCGGAACCAGTCTCGCCGAGTGGCTTAATGAACTGGCTGTCCCAACCCTGGATAGCGGAGTAGAAGTCCTTCATGATACCGCCGGATGGCCAGTAACCAGCAACTTCGTAGTTACCCTGTCCACCGTCAACGTCCCATGTAGCAGAGGACTTGGAAACGAGGTTACAATCGAGGCCGAATGCCATGAGCTGGTTGTAAGCAGCCTGAACGCCACGGCCAGCCTGGAACTCTGTATCAGCGAGGAAGCTGAGCTCCATCTTGAACTTTTCGCCATTGAAGTACCAGCCGTCGTCCTTCTTCTCGAGACCAGCCTTGATGAGGAGCTTCTCAGCAGCTTCTGCATCGTGCTTCCACCAACCTGCGCCGAACATCTCGATGAGCTCTTCATCTGTGCCTGTAACGCCTGTTGCCTCAGCCATTCTCTTTGCATAACCTGTGTCGTATGGCTTGAATGTTGTGCCATCGCCGAGGTCGAGCTCAAAGTTCTCGAGCCACTCCTGCATTGGGATTGTGTATGTTTCCTGGAGATAGGATGTGTTGTTCATGCATGGGATTGGAGCTGCACGACCTGCACCCTGGAAGATGTTCATAACGATCTGATCGATATCGAGAGCAAGGCAGATACCCCAACGGAAGTCTGCATTGTCATATGGTGCGCCCTTGCCCTGTGAGAATACGAGGGACTTTGCACCTGGGTCGTCAGCTGTTGCGAATGGGAACTCATCGTACCAAGCGTGGATGTTCTCATTCATAGCGGACATAGCTTCGAGCTCTTCCATTGTAACTTCGCAGAGGATGTCAACTTCGTTGGAAACCATCTGCATCTGTCTGGAAGCGGAGTCACCAAGATATCTGAACCATACGTACTTAGGTGGAACCTGATCAGCTGTGTAGCCGTACCAGTCAACACCTACAACGCCGAGGGAGGACTGCTGCCAGTCTTCACGGAGAACGTAGAGAATCCAGTTACCGTTTGGATCCTTGTCTTCAATTGTGTAAGGACCAGCAACTACAGGATTCTCATCCTTGTATGTTGTAACGTCCTCAACTGCGGAATAGATGTGCTCAGGAACAATTCTGAAGTCTGTGCCCCAAACAGTGATACCGAATCTCTGTGTGAATCTTGGGAAGGACTCCTTCATTGTGAACTTAACTGTGTAATCGTCAACCTTCTCTACGCTTTCGAGGTAGAGGTTTGTGGAAGCGGAAGCACCGATCTTGTCATTGGACTTGATCATGTTGAATGTGAAGACAACGTCATCAGCGTTTACGTCTTCGCCATCAGACCACTTAATGCCCTCACGGAGCTTAACTGTCCACTCTGTGAAGTCTTCGTTTGGTGTACCCCAGTCTGCTGCGAGCTCTGGAATCTGGTCACCCTTAACTGTATCCATTTCCCAAAGGTGGATGCTCATGAGCTGGTGGATACCGAAGCCTGTGGATGTACCGGACATGTATGTGTTATACTGGCCGGGGGTGTCTGTTGGAGACTGTGTCTCAACGATGAGTGTTTCATCTCTTGGAGTAGCAACAGCTGTCATCATACCGGATGCAGCATTGCCCTCTGCTTTTGCCTCTTCAGAAGCGGATTCTTCAGGGGCTGAAGATTCTGTCTTAGCGCTTGATGAGCCGCATCCGCCGAGTACGCCGACGAACATTGCAGCAGCAAGAAGAGCAGCTATGATCTTTTTCTTCATCATACAATACCTCACTTTTAGATTTTGCTGAACCTGTCAGGTTCTGTTAAAGTAACCGTTTCGGTTACAGTTTCTATTTATATGCTTTGCCCGGATATTTAGGAGTTCCATTCCCCACACATTAGCACCGGTGAGCATCCTGATGGTTTAATGTGTATAGCTCTTTTAACATCCAAACTCTGCAAATGCACCAACCGCAGTTATTCACCATGATTGGTGCAAATAAATAGCAATTTGTTGAATCAGCCCAAATATAACTAATAAGTATATTTACAGCCGATAAATTATGTACATAATATACCACCGAGTTTACTCTTTGTCAATAATATACTTATCCAAATTTATTGCAAAACAATAAATATAATACTTGCATTTTCCACTCTATGGTTAGTATGCACAAAGATTTTAAGGTTTTTTGGTACTTAAGAGTTGCATCGGTTTACTGTGATAAAATATTTTACTGATTCCACATTTTTCCTCTAATCTGGTTACGGTTTATTTAATATGTCTGTATATACAAATCTAAACTTTGTGATTAGCTCTCCTTTTCAAGCTGTTATTCTGCTTGACAAGTATCCGTTCAGAATATATACTTCAATTAATATAAATAATAAAACCCTTTTGGGAGTGGATTTTTCAGGATTTTCCTCTTTTCGCCACACAGTAAGTGCTACTGTGTGTTTTTTTATATTCTGAATTACCGCACCCGGTTCTGTTATTTCTATTATATATAAGGTATAGGAGGATTTTATGTACAGTAATAAAGACTGGGTAAAAGACCTGGTAATATATCAGGTATATCCAAGAAGTTTTCAGGATTCCGACGGAGACGGCATCGGTGATATTCCCGGCATTATCTCCCGTCTTGATTATCTTAAGGAGCTTGGCATAAATGCCGTTTGGCTCTCCCCTGTTTACAGGTCCCCGAATGATGACAACGGATATGATATTTCAGGGTATAAGGAGATTAATCCTGAGTTCGGAACCATGCAGGACTGGGAAAGATTATGTGACGAGTGTCACAAACGGGGAATGAAGGTTATTATGGATCTTGTTGTTAATCATTCCAGTGATGAACACCCCTGGTTTATGGAGAGCAGAACTTCAAAAGATAACCCTAAGAGTGATTATTATATCTGGAGAGACCCGAAAAACGGTAAGGAGCCTAACAACTGGGCATCGGTTTTCGGTGGAAGTGCATGGGAATACGTGCCCGAAAGAGGACAGTATTACTATCATCTCTTTTCAAAAAAACAGCCTGACCTCAACTGGGACAACCCCGAACTTCGTGAGGAAATATATTCCATGATGAAATGGTGGGCGGAAAAAGGCCTTGACGGTTTCCGTGTGGATGCAATCAGCTATCTTGATAAGCCGCAGGATTTCCCTGATTCCAAGTTACCGCCAAACCCTGACGGATATTCCTTCAGCTCAGACATTGTTCCGGGAAGACCCGACACCCACGCATACATTCATGAGATGAACGAGAAGGTTTTCTCTCCTTATAATATGGTTACTGTCGGTGAGGTTATAGCTGACGAAACAGAGGAGCTCTGCCGTTATGTGGCATCGGAAAGAGAAGAGTTCGACATGGCTATACCTTTTGTAGCGCCTGTTATCGAGATAAACACCTGGTCACCGAAAAAACTCAGAGAGGATATCTCCGCAAGTTACAGTGCTTTACAGCAAAACGGATGGTGGGCACGATTCTTCAGTAATCACGATAAACCGAGACAGGTAAGCCTTTACGGAAACGACAAAGAATATCGTGAAGTATCGGCAAAAATGCTTGCAATCTTCCTCCACTCCCTTCCCGGTACTCCGTTTGTATATCAGGGTGAGGAAATCGGTATGACAAACATGTATTTCGAGAGCATTGATGATTATGATGATCTCGATGCAAAAAATACATATAACATGCAGATACTCTCCGGCGCAACACCTGAGGAAGCCCTGAAAGAGGCGCAGATGCTCAGCCGTGATAATGCGAGAACTCCCATGCAGTGGAGTGCAACAGAGAATGCAGGTTTCACAACAGGCAAACCATGGCTTGGAATAAATCCGAATTATTCCGAAATAAATGCGGAAAATCAGATTAATGATCCTCACTCGGTATTCAGCACATACAAAACTCTGATAGCCCTGAGGAAAAACTGCAAAGCCATTTCCCGTGGAAGCATGGAAATCGCAGACTCTGTTTCCGAAAATCTGTTCATTATAAAAAGAAGCTACGGGAATGAAATTCTCCTTGCAGTATGCAATTTCTCTGACGAAAACATTTCAGTTGATTCAGGAATTATTCCCGATAGTTATGAACTGCTTGTTTCCTCTTATGACAGAGAAGGTAATATCAATCTGACAAATCTAAGACCTTATGAGGCCGCTTTGTTACGTATCAAATAATTTTTCAGGCAGAGTCTACGGGCTCTGCCTTTTCCTTTATATATAGTATATATAGTGAGTTATTAAGAATACTCTTTATTTTCATGGGAATTGTGCTATAATTTCTTTTTGAATAAACTTTGGAAAGAAGAGTTAATAATGAATATTCAGGATTTTGTTAATTATCGTAAAAAAGTAGTTGATACCTGTTCAAAGGTAATTGTCGGCAAAAATGATGTAATTAAGAATGTTCTCATCTGCTATCTGTGTGGAGGACACATACTCCTTGAGGATGTACCCGGAACTGGAAAAACCATGCTGTTAAGAACCTTCTCGAAAGCTGTGGGAGGAGATTTCAGACGTATTCAGTTCACACCGGATATACTTCCCTCAGACCTTACAGGCATTCACTTCTATAACCAGAAGAGCGGTGAATTCGAATTCCGTGCGGGTCCGCTTTTCGCCAATGTAATTCTCGCCGATGAAATCAACCGAGCAACACCAAGAACCCAGTCTTCCCTGCTTGAAGCAATGGAGGAGCGACAGATCTCAGTTGACGGCGATACTTTCAGACTTGAGGAGCCGTTCCTTGTAATGGCAACCCAGAACCCGGTGGAATCCTCAGGTACATTTCCGCTTCCCGAAGCCCAGATTGACAGATTTTTCATGCGTCTTTCCATGGGTTACATGACACGGGAGCAGGAGCTCTCCGTTCTCATGAGAAAATCATCTCAGGAGATACTCACAGAAATTGAACAGACAGTCACCCCGGAAGAAACCGAAAAACTCAAAAAAGAAATCGTAAACATTGAAGTAGCAAAACCTGTG
>JAUNDK010000074.1:2333-9881 GCA_030526115.1 Clostridia bacterium | reverse complement strand
ACTATGGGGCGATAAAAACCCGGAAGCCCTTATAAATCAAGGCATTTTTCACTTGACTGTGTTCAAAACTTCAGCAAGCACTGACATCAATTTCGTAATGTCGATGGGTTTTCCGAGATGACCGTTCATCCCTGCTTCCAGAGCATTCCTTTTATCCTCTTCAAATGCATTTGCAGTCATGGCAATAATCGGAATATCTGCCTTAAAGGTATTCTGCATGGAGCGAATCTTTCTTGTGGCTTCGTATCCGTTCATATTCGGCATCTGAATATCCATGAGAATAAGTTTATAATAATCGTCTGCAGCTTCTTCCATCATGCGTACACAAACCGCACCATCCTCGGCACGGTCAATGATAAATCCGACTTCCCGAAGAATTTCTGTTGCAATTTCCGCATTCAGGTCATTATCTTCCGCGAGGAGAATACGTTTGCCTTCAAAGCAGTTCGAATCAGCGGCAGTCTCTTTTGCCTCAGGACAGTTCTCGGCGGTGGCAATACGATGCGGAAGCGTTACAATTACAGTTGTACCGACATCTTTCTTACTCTTTACTTCAATAGTACCGTCTAAAATATCAACGAGACGTTTAACGATGGCCATTCCAAGACCGGTTCCTTCTACCTTTGCCTCGGTTGTATTCTTTTCTCTGGAGAATTCCTCAAACAGGTGAGCAATGTATTCCTCGCTCATACCTATTCCGTTGTCTGAGATTGTTGCCCTTATGTTTACATAGCCTTCTCGGTCTGACGGTAACTCCTCTGATAATACATGGATGCTTCCACCCGGATTTGTATATTTATAGGCGTTGGAAATCAGGTTCATGAAGATTTCACGAACTTTTGTCGCATCTCCAAACACATATTTATGGTTATACCGGGCTTCCGCGGTAAACTGAATATTCTTTTCTTTCATCATCTCCATGAACATGGAATCAAGATCGGTGCAGAAGTTATTCACATTTACAGCAACTTCGTTTATTTCAATTTTTCCCTGCTCGATTCTGGTCATTTCCAGAACATTATTTATGATTGATAAGAGAACATTACTTGCACTGCCTATTTTATTCAGATAATCCTGTCTAAGCTCCGGATTATCCTGGTGTTTCTCAAGAAGATTCTTAAATCCGATAATCGCATTCATCGGTGTGCGAATATCATGGGACATATTAAACAGGAACTGGGTTTTAGCCCTGTTGGCACTTTCTTTTTCCAGGATAATCTGTTTCTGCTTTTTCAGGTTGATGAGCAGCAGTAAAACAATAGTTCCTGCTATGACTAAAATTGCAAATCCCATCAGCAGTGCATTATCACTCAGGAAATCCGAGACGCTATACACGTAAAAGCTGTCCATATACTTATGAGAATTATCCATTCCATAAGTGGAACCGACCATTCGTAAACCACGATTAAGAAGCAGTAATAAGGTGCTGTTATCATTCGTTACGCCGAAACATTTGTTGTCAGACTGCTCCATCATAATAAAGGACAAAGATTTATATTTGGAATTTCCGATTGCATATCCTGTTCTGAGACCGCTGAGAATTGTACCGTCTGCATCTCCTCTCAGAATCGCATCCAGACATTCAGCGGTGGACGGATAAGCCACCAGCTCCGCTTCGGGGTAACAGTATTTTGAATAGCTCATCTGGGCTTTATTTTTATCGGTAACCGCAATACGCTTTATTCCTTCATTATTGTAAGTACCTTTATAAAATAATGCACCTTTACCGTCAATTACAGATGATGAAGCATTAATGCCGTCCTGCTCAAGATTCCATAAATCACTTTCCACAGGAAAAGCCACATCAATTCCCCCATTATGAAGACTTTCCAGCATATCCTGATCTGAAGAGAAACCAACATAATCTATCTTTATTTTATCTTCCAGTTCCAACGCAGAAAATATTCCGGCCATTACATCGGTTAATAAACCAGTTGCTTCTCCGTGACTATCTGAAGAACTGTAAGGAAGATAGTTTTCTATATATCCGACTGTTAATGTGTTGTGTTCTTCCACCCAGCCGGTTTCTTCCTGCGTTAATGTTCTGTTAATCAGGTTTGCGCCATAGCTTTCATACTGTAAACTTTGTACCAGATAAGGGTCAATGGAATGTATTTTACTTAATGAAGAATTCAGTTCTTCCAACAGGTCCGGCCTATCCTTATTTACCGCAAGGTAATATGGATATTCCCCTACTTTAATGAGAGTGGATACATTAAGCATACCATCTACATTGGTAATAGTCTGGGTTAAAAGATCGATTTCACCGTTCTCGAAAGCAGCTTCCTGATCCGCAAAGCTGTCAAAATATACAATCTCCAGATTTACTCCGTTTTCTTCACACCATCTCTCTGTAAACACCGTCAGCAGGTTATCTTTAAATCCACCCGCCTTTTTTCCGTTCAGAGTGGATAGATCAGATATCGAGATGGATTCATCCTCTGCATGTTTCAGAAGATAATATTCATCCATACCCATGGAGAAATTCGGGAAAAGCATCTTTCCCTCTCTTTATTCGGTACTGGAAACACCTGCCATAACATCTATTTCACCGGTTTCCAGCATATGCAGAAGTTCAGACCAGCCCCCATAAACATACTCATATTCCCAGGATGTATAGTCTGCTATCTTCTGCAGATATATGTAGGAATAGCCCCATTTTACTTCTTCATCGGTGGTGCCTTCCTGGAACATATTACTCTGATACCATCCTACCCGGATTCTTTTCTCTGAGCCTTCGGAACTTTCAGCAAATACTGATGTGGGCAGCATCATATACATAATCATGAAAACGCACATGACAGATAAAATGCCCCTGTACATTTTTCGCAAAGTATTATTTTTCTTCATATGTTTTCTACCTCCATCAGAGCAGTTACCGCTGAGTATGCCGTCGACAGTATTGGAACAAAGCCACATGGACTTCTGTTAAATTCATATAAGTTTACTATATTATATGGTAAATAATGCACAAATTCAATCTGCATATAAAATAAAAAGCACAAAATATCCGTCAGACAACGGATATATACGAAAAGGTTTTATATAATCTGCAACTAAGAATAAGTTGTAACTGAAATAAGGATTACTCTGTACTTTGAAATATTTTTCTCTTGCAATCTTCGAACGATTGTTCTATAATATATACAAACATTTGTTTGTGGTTGGAGGCTGAGTTAATATGAAAACAAAGGAAACCGGGAAAAAGACACTGCACACGGAGCGTGTGTATGTCAAAGTAAATTCTACGTTTGATTATATCGGCTACTGTATGCCGAAATCCATATTCTGGCCTGATGGCAGAGAATTCAGAATAGACGAAGTAAAGGACTATCGCCCGGCATCCATGTTATTGGATGGAAAAAACGGTGACTGCTACACTGTTGTGGTCAGAGGTGAGGAGCGATTTCTCTATTTCGAGAGGTTCTGCGATGCCGACTCAGCAAGAATCGGCCGCTGGTATGTAGAGTGTTCTAAGAAAACCGCCGGTACACAAAACAATCTGAGACGGAGCCATCACATATTTTAGCTTATTGATTGAAAGCCGAAAATCTGATATAGTAAAACAAAAAACTCAGGAGGTTTATTATGGCACTCACATTTCCGGAGGTTCTTGAACTTAAAAAAGCCGTTGATACAAACTGTTCCGCTTATGTTCATTTTCATGATGCCTGTGGCGGTCAGTATTTCACCCTGGACGAAACAAATGAAGAACTCAGATCTTTCATTAAATCTTATTTTGCGGAACTCTCAATGACTGTGGATTTCTCTGAGGACGGCATGTACTTTACGGTAAAATAAATACCACTCTACTGTGCGTAGGTAGCGTTTTTCACTGCCTGCTGCTATTATAGCCTCAGGAGGTGATTTTATGAACCAATATGTAACAGGTTCTGTTATCAGAGAACTGAGAGAAAACAGACACATGACTCAGGCGGAGCTTGCCGAAAAGCTCATGGTTTCCGACAAAACCATATCCAAATGGGAAACCGGCAAGGGATATCCGGATATTACTCTTCTTGAGCCGATAGCCACAGCTTTGGGCGTGTCTCTTACAGAGCTTATCTCAGGCAGAAAAATCAGCAATATCAATGTTTCCGCCAATATGATGCGGTCTAATCTTTATGTATGCCCGGTGTGTGGAAATGTAATTCACAGCATAGGTGAAGCGGTTATCAGCTGTCACGGAATTCAGCTTATGCCGGAGGAAAGTCAGAAAGCCGACGAAAACCATATGGTGAACATCGAGCAGATTGAGGATGATTTTTTTGTCACGATTAATCATGAGATGAGCAAATCTCACTATATCAGCTTTATGGCGGCCTATTCCTTTGACGGTGTGCAGATAATAAAGCTCTATCCCGAAGGTTCGGCAGAGTGCCGTTTTAAGGCAAGGGGCACAAGAAGAATATTCTTCTACTGCAATAAAGACGGTTTATACTATGTTGATGTTAACAGACGCAGATAAAAACAATCCCCGATGACGGATTTTCCGCTCGGGGATTTTCTGCGTTTATATTCAGACTTCAGTTATTGGGTCAATGTGGCTTCCTCTGTTGTTTTTGGTCTTATTAACCTTTATCTGCTGAGATATTTCCTCCATGAGCTCTTCACGGTGGCTTATGATACCCACCAGCTTGTTAGAACCTGACAGCTGAAGAAGTACATCCATGGCTTTCTGTATCGAATCTCTGTCGAGGGTACCGAAACCTTCGTCAACAAAGAGGGCATCTATCTGAATTCCGCCTTTGTGAGACGAAACAGTATCTGAAAGTCCGAGTGCAAGGCTCAGAGAGGCTTTGAAGCTCTCACCACCTGAGAGATTGCCTACCGGATGCCTTTTGCCTGTGTAATTGTCGAGAACCTCAAGATCGAGGAAAGTGCCGGACTGTTTGCCTATGCTTCCCTGCTGTCGGTAAAGCTCGAACTGACCTTCACTCATAGGAATGAGACGCTTGTTGGCAGCGGCTACGATTCCGTCAAATCTCGATGCCTGAACAAACTGTTCGAGGGTGATAATTCCCTTGCCTGTCTTACCCTTTACAAGGTTATATAACCTGCTGGTAATACCATATTCCTTACGGGCTTTTTCAAGCTCGGGTATGAGTTTGTTTATTGCAAGTTTCTTGCCTTTGTTGGTGTTTATTCTGGCATCTATACCGTTGACAAGTTTTCTCAGAGTTTCAAGTTCCTGAAGCTGGGCTTCATTGCGCTCCTGAAGCTCGGATATGTCCACAGGAACCTTGCCTTCTGCATTTTTACGGGCCTCTTCCAGGAGTTTTTCGTTGGTGCTTACTTTAGATTTATAATCATTTGTCAGTCTGTCATTCTCTTCGATAGTTCTGATATCGGCAAAGTAATGAGTAAGCTCCTCACGACCGGCAAATCCGTTTTCGCTGATGGAATTTTCCAATGCTTCTTCCAGTTTTTCTGTCTGTTCACGTTGTGAACTCAGAGTCTGATTAAGATTTTTGATGACAGATTCCAGCGCAGCAAGCTTTTTCTCGGCCTCTGCCCTGCCTGTTACTGAAGAATTTATCTCTTCCTCTATCTGATTTGCACGGCCTAAATTCTGATTGTGAAACTTAGTTGCCTCAGCAAGACTTTCAAAACCAAGTTTCCCAAGATTTTCGAGTTTTGTCTCAGTTTCGGTGAGGTTTTTTCCGTTCGCCTGTGTACGGCTGTCTATGTCCGCCTTTCGGTCTGCCAGGGCTTTGGATTTTTCATTTTCAGCCGTTTTAAGAGCTGCTTCAGATTTTTCGAGTATGCTCCTGTTGCCCTCGAATTCTTTGCGCTGTCTGTCATTTTCGCTGAGCAGATTCTGCACCTTTTCTTTGGCCGAAAGAAGATCGTTATAAAGTTCGCTCAGAGTTTTATCCTCGGTTTTTACTCCTACATATTTGTCGCTCAGAACATTGGTGATATCACTTTTCAGCTGTTCGAGAGCAGAATTGTATTTGCCTTTTGCTTCTGCCGCAACTGATGTTGCGTTATCTTTGGCAGTTCTCTTTTCCTCTTCTGTCTGCCTGAGGCGGTTCACCTCTTCCTCGGTGATGAGCTCATCAAGTACGGCAAGTTTCGGGTGATGTACTGAACCGCAAACCGGACATTCCATTCCTTCTTCTAGATCCTGTGCGAGTATTCCGGCACGGCTGTTCTCAAGAATACGCTCGGCTTTTTTCCTCTGCCTGTCAGCTTCATCATACTCTGTTACCGCATTAAGATAGGCTTCTTTTGCCTTTTTGTACCTGTTCTTCATCTTTGTAAAGTCAGGCGCCTTTACATTTGCTATATCTTTTATGGAACTGTAAAGCTTATTGAGTTTATCGTATTCCGCTTCCGCCTCAACAAGTTTTGAAGGACTGTCTTTAAACCTGTCTATTGTATTCTTCAGAGAGGAAATTTCGGCATCAAGTGCCTGTTTATCATTCTCATAGCCTGTCAGTTCCTCGCTGAGAGCCTTTTCTTCAAGCTTAAGATTTCTGAGCGTGTTTTTCAGATTCTCTCTCTCAAGATAGCTTTCTTTCTCTTCGGAAAACTTATCAATAAGTCTGTTCAGATTTTCGAGCTCCGGCTTTTTCTTCTCTGCTTCTGTGAATATTTCCTCTGCTTTTTTCAATTCGGCTTTGGCAGATTCTTTTTCAGTTTCTTTCTTTTTAATTTCATCAGCGGTTTTTCCTGCATCATTTCTTTTTGTCAGCCACGCATCATAGTGTGGTTTAACTGTATGGTTTGCGAGTTTCTGTTTTTCAACAAGGGCCTTAAGCTCATCAATCTCCTCTTTTTTCTCATCGAGCTTTTTCTTTTCGCCCATATAGAACTCAAGTTTTTTTATGGATTCGTTGTCGGCTTCCGCTGTGGTCAGGGCTTTCTGGGTTTCTGTCTGCTTTTCTTCAGAAACTTTCAGCTTTTCATTATTTCCTTTGAGTCGGGATTCATCATCTGAGATAATTCTGTCGAGAAGGTTCAGCATTGCATCGGTTTCAGGTCTTTCCAGGGACTGAACATTTTCGAGCTCCGGGCGGAGTTCTTCATCTGCCCTTACGTCACGGAAATGAAGAACCATGGCGGATTCTGTGCTGTCTATGTCACTTTTTGCGGCTTTCTGTTTATCAAAAAGTTTTGACTCGATATTCTTGTATCCGCCGGTCATGAATATGTTTCTTAATATTTCGGTTCTGACCTCTGTTTTTGCGCTGAGAAGCTCACGGAATTCACCCTGTGCAATCATGGCAACCTGTCTGAACTGATTAATATCAAGATTCAGGAGGTTAATGATAATATCATCAACCTTTTTCGGACCTTCAACGGAATGTCCTTCGGGATAATGAAATTCCGCACGTTCGGGTGTATAGGTGATTTCGCCGTTTTTTTTTGTTCTGGGTGATTTGGGATAGCGGCGAACGCTGTAAATCTTGCCCTGGTGGGAAAATTTGAATTCTACGAAGCTTTCATCGGAATCGGAGGCATATCCGCTCTTCAGGTTGCTTGTTTTACGGTAATGTCCGCTGGTTTCACCGTAAAGGGCAAAGCATATGGCGTCGAATA
>JAUNDK010000074.1:0-2323 GCA_030526115.1 Clostridia bacterium | reverse complement strand
ATTGTGGTTTTTCCCGAGCCTGTAACACCTGTTATAAGGAACAGACCGTCGTTTTTAAGTCTTGTAAAATCTACCTCTTCTTTTCCCGCAAAAGGACCGAAGGCATTAATTATAAGGTTAATCGGCTTCATCTGTTACACCTGCCTCTTCCGCAATCTTTATTATATATTTCATCTCTTCGTCAGATATTTCACAGCCGTACATCTGCATATAGAACTCCGCAAAAATATCCTCGAAAGATTTATCTTCGTCACCGTCAAAAGCGCTGACAATAGAGGATCCTTTGGAGTGTGAGTTGTCGTAATCTATTTTGAGTGTGTTGGGATAATACTGCTGTGCCCTTGACATGGCATTATAAGCAGTGTCCTCATCGGTAAGGGTAAGATAAATGAAGTCTTCGGGATCCACGATGTTTTCTGCTCTGATGAGATCCTCAAGTTTACCCTTAAGGTGGCGCAGATTTCTTTTCGGAACAAGTGGAACAAGCTCAATGTTCACTTCCCCTTTTTCTTCGATGGTAATAATCGGCACAGACTTCTCGTTATTAACCTCACTCAGGGAATATTTAAGCGGTGAACCCGAGTATCTGATCTCTTCTCTGCCGATTTTCTGCGGAGAATGAATGTGACCGAGTGCAACATAATCAAATGCATCGAAATTTCTGTAAGATATAGCCTCGACGGTGCCCACATTTCTTGTGCGCGCGTTTTCACTTCCCGCGCACTGAGGGGCTGAATTTCCCGCAACAAACTGATGGGCAACCAGAATATTTCTTCTGCTTGCATCTATATCGGAATGGTCGATTATCGCTTTTACCGCATCATCATAGCTCTCGATTCCGTCATAAAAATTCCTTACTTTCGATGCTTTTACGAAAGGCATGAGCCATATATCCAGTTCTCCGTGCTCATCCTCGGCAGTGTGCCTGAAAAGTTTTCCGTCAAACATAGACGAAATATATATTCCGTTTTTTTCGAAAAGTCTGCTGCCGAAGCTTAAGCGCTCGTCGGAATCGTGGTTTCCGCTTATCATATAAACCTCTTTGTTCATCTCGGAGAGGCTGTTGAGAAAACTGTCAAGAAGAAGAACCGCCGATTCCGGAGGCTGGCTTTTGTCATAGACATCACCGGCAATGAGCACCGCGTCAACTTCCTTTTCCCTTACAATTCTTAGTATTTCATCTGCTATATATCTCTGGTCATCGATGAGCTCGAACTCCATGAGTTTCTTTCCGAAATGCAAATCTCCCAGATGCAAAAATTTCATAGTTTACTTCTCCTTATCATATTATGAGTAAAGTTTTATGCAGATAACACAGCGGTTTTCTGCACGAATACTACATAATTATTCTATCATTTTATATCACGTAAATCAACATCTCCGGGCCTGAACAGACCTTTTATGTTCTTATTTTACCACAGGGGTATGGGTAAAAAAACTCCCAGATACACAGGTTTTATATTAAAAAACCGCCCGCAGATTCATAAGAACCCACGGGCGAATACTTATTAAGTTTTTCGTTTGGAATTATTCCCACAGGAAGAAGTTGATCATAATGTATCCACATCAACGACAAACACATAGAATACCGCTTTTCCGTTCTGAATATACAGCTTTCTTCCTATATCGTCAACCATAAGCACCTTGCCGTCTTTACGTATGATTCTGTACTGAACCTGATCTATATTGCGTGTGGAGACTTTTATCTGGTCGCTGATTTCGTTTTCGATGCGGTCTATATCATCGGGATGAACCATGTTTTTGAAAGATCCTCCCGAATAACTCATGAACTCAGAGAAACTTTCGCACCCGAATATTTTCTGAAGGGTTTCATCTGCATAGAGTATTTTGCCCTCTCCTGCCGCTTCATATACCATGCATCCACAGGGAACTCCCATCTCACGGTATTTCTCCTCGAAATCAGAGAACTCCCGGCATTCATAGAAGCGTTCTTTCCAGTCCCTGAAATGATCGGCAGAGAATGCCTCTCCCGAGAGAATGTGTCCCAGCGTACTTTTAAGCACATCCACCTGAATAGGCTTTGCAATGTGAGCGTTCATTCCTGCCTTGAAGGCGTTCTTTTTGTCCTCTTCAAAGGCATTTGCCGTCATTGCGACAATAGGAATCTGAGATTTCTCGGAATCATCGAGATTTCAGATCTGTTCTGTCGCCTGATAGCCGTTCATGTTCGGCATCTGAACATCCATAAGGATGAGATCATAATATCCCGAAGATGCTTCTCTGAGCTTCTCTACGCACTTTAAGCCATCCTCCACATGGTCTACTGTGAAGCCTTCCTCCTCGAGTATGGACATGGCAATTT
>JAUNDK010000073.1 GCA_030526115.1 Clostridia bacterium | reverse complement strand
CCTGCTACCTTGGCTCCTTCAATACTGAATACCGGAAGAATAATCTGCTCAAGCACAGTACTCTTTCCGCTGCCGGCTTCACCTGCTATGCATAAATGTGGAAGCTTATGAGTACATTCTTTAAGATGACTCTTAAGAAAACACGCACATATCCACGCAAGAATACTTAAAGTAATTCCGTTCTCATTGTGATTAAGCAGAGCTTTCAGTAAACTCTCGAGCTGTTCTTTAGTCGGTTCATCATGCTCAAGAATGCTTGATCTTATTCCCACACTGTTCTGAAGCTGACAGATTTCCTCTATGTGGTTTCCATTTTTATCAACAGTATTGTTTCCTTCAACAAATACAGGACCGCTTTTCAGAAAATAAATCCCGGATGCCTTAACACCTTTGACTTTCTTTTCTATACCACCCCAGATATATGCCTTCAGATCTTCATGCTGTCCCTTTGATGCCTTGTACGCAAGAGCCATCTGATTTTTACTAAGCTCCAGCTTAAGACTGTTTACACTGGCAAATGCTGTTGTCGGCATACTTAACTCAACAACCTCATTACTTCTGGTTTTCATTTTTAAATTAAGGTTTGCTGTTTCTTCTCCCTGCACAACTTTTGCATCTACTACTATAAAGTTTGTGATTCTCTGATCACAATGATAGTAACAGCTGTTTCTTATTGTTATTGGAGTCCTGACTTTCTTTTTCTCTGTTTCATTTACATTCATTAAATTGTTTTCCATAGTTCTCTATCTCCTTTGCGTATTCGTTATATAAATCCTCACTTTCATTTCTCCCTCTGTAGATAAGCTCATCAAGTAAAAACTCCACACGGCTCAGATTTGTTACCGCTCGTATATATAAAGGATGAGCATCAAACTCCATACAGACGGGAGCATATATTTTCTTCCACTCAAGTAATTCATGATATATGTTTCGGAGAGTGAGGAAGGATTTACTCACCCACTCTCTGTAATCGGGCTTTGGCGGTGACCTTGGCTTTGGGATATAGTCACCGTAGTCATCATCGTCATCAATCATAATTCCGAAGTCATCCGCAAGTCTTCTCGCTGCATCGTAAGGTCTGAGTTCAAGTAATTTTCCCGCAAGTTTAATGCTGTCACCAAACTCTCCGCAGGCAAAACACTTGAAGTTTTTATCAACAAGCATGCTCGGATCATGATCGTTATGGAAGGGACAGACTGCTTTTCTGTGCCTTACTCTCAGACCGTATCTGTCTGCAACCTCTCTTGCGGTAACTCTGTCTTTAACTTCTCTGAAAATATTCATTAACTTAACCTCCTCAAAAATAAAAAAGCCGCACATTCCATGCAGCTTTTATCTCTCCATATTATTAATCTGTTTATCAGGTTCTCTCTTTTCTCCCAGCAGATATCGCAGATTGTCTCTCGCATTTTTGTATTCGCTGAGCTTGGCTCTGTGGAAACTGAGTTCCTCATAAGCATAGTTCTTCTGAACATACAGTTCGTCTCTTTTTGCTTTAAGTTCCTTTAATGATTCAAACTTTCCATCCGGAGACAGCGACTGTAATTCTTTTCTTGCTGCCTCATACATTGAAAGTTCATCGGCATGATGTTCTCTGAACAATTTTTTATTTGACGACTTAAGGTAATCAGCATAAACAGCTTTGGTTGAAAGATACTGTCCCATCAGTTTAGTTTTGCGGTTTATATCTTCAATTTCTGATTTTAACTTTGAGTAATTATCATAGAGTTCATTTACAAATGCTTCTCCACTTGCGATATACTGTTCCAGCTCATTGATATCTTTGATTCCATTTCTGCTCATGAAGTTAAATGTCTCAGCTTCCTTTTTGATGTTATCGAGACCGACAACTTTAGCATAGCCAAAGTTCTGAGCCTTTGGGTTATTGGTAAGATCTGAAATATGTCTGACCTGAGACTTGTACTTTCCTCTGCTTGCATTTTCATTTACCACAGATAAAATATGTTCTTTTTCAAAGTCTGTTCCCAGTGCTCTGCCTCTGATTGGCTTCTCTCTGTCAGGCAGGATATACGCTATCTTTCCTCTGGAGTACTTAACATCTATCCGGTAATCATCGAAAAGAGTCTTTTCAAATTCATCGAGCGACTTACTTCTCTTTGATACTTCATAAATAATTTCCCGCAGACTTTCCTTGAATGTCTTAAAGTTTTTATCAAACTTAAGACCTCTTCTTTTCGCCCAGTATTCTCTCTCACTCTCTCGGACTCTTGGATGAGTAAGCAAATCAATCTGATAGAGCTTTTCCTTTTCACAGGTTTCCATTAAGTCTCCTCTCAGATAATAGAAGAATTCATCTGAGCAGCGGTGCTTGCCTCCTGCGATAAAGTCAGATCTCTGAGTCATGTATGGTTCATGCGGAACATCTTCTATTCTCAGACTGTTGATAACTATGTGACAATGAATGTTACCACTTCTGTTGTGTCCGTCATCGTGAGTACATACAATAACCTGATGTCCTTTGAAGTTTTTTCTTGCAAACTCCATTCCGATTTTCTGCGCTCTCTCCATAGTCAGTCCGTTATCTGTTTTGTCCTTTGGATCAAAGCTGAGAATGTAGTGATGAGCCTTAACCTCATCCTTTCTATTGTTCTTTCCAAATCTTTTATTTGCTTCTCTGCATTCCATATCAAATGTATCAGGATTGCAGTTGATACCCTCCATCAGATAATTCTCTCTGAAGATTTTCTTTCCGTCAGAGTCAAGAAGAAGCTTGTTGCGACTCTCATCATGTTTGTAAAGCAGATACTCAAGAGCCTTTGAGTAATCTGAGTTTTTGATATTTACATGCTTAATAATTGCCATATTCGTCCGCCAGCATTCTGTTTATTTTGATACAGACTTCGTGAATATCATTCGCTGCCTGTTTCAGATAACCTTCAAGTTTTGGATCCACATATTTATCCTCATTACAGTAGCGGGCAATCTGATTCAGATTCGATGCTTCTTTTGAAACAACTCCCATAGCTTCAATCAACCCTGACACATCATAAATTGTCGGAGGTCTGTATTTAATCTGCTTGTTTAATATCAGTCGTCTCATAAATTCCGAAACTGTCAGGCCGGTTTTTTCCACCTTGTCCTCAAGAATCTTCATTTCATTTTGTGAAAGACGACAATGTGCGATAATAGTTCTTCTTTCATCATCATTTTTTCTTCTCATGTTTTTTCCTTTCCCTTTGATTTTCAAAGACTGCAATTTTGCCGATGTATGGGTTTGGGGACTTACCCCAACGAGTCTAATGGCGGAGTATCCGTAGCCGTTAGAGATACTCGCTCTCAATAAATTAAATAAGGGTAGCACCTATCAATCTACGATCGACAGGTGCCTCCTCTTTATAAAACTAATAACAGATTGGTGATTTAGGATAGAGTTTATTAAACTCATCTATCACAAGCTGCATACCAAGGCCTTCCTTTGACGGAATCCAGATCTTTTTCGGATTCCAGTTTTCCCAGTCACCATCGTATTTCTGAGCATTGGAAATATGATCCGGATTATCTATCCACTCTCCTCCCCGCATACAATAGTCGTACTGTTTCGGATGAGTCTGTTTTAATCTGAGCAGTCTTCCATCATCTCTTTCGAGATGTGCACCGAACAAACAGAATATGCATCCGGTTCTGTGACAGCCGGTACATCTGAGTTTATGTTTATCATTGATATCATTTACACTTATCACTGAACCATCGGCTCTTACTATTTCTCCATACGGAGATGCATAAGGAATGTTGTAATAACTCAGATAATGGAGAACATCCTGTTCAGTCCAAAAGGCCATGGGTGTTGATCTTACTTTGGTTTTCTCAAAAGAATTGCAACCTGTTTTCAACCATGCCTGCTTACGAAGTCTTGATTCCTCTGCCATTGAAGCGATAATCGGATACAGTTTTGTTTTTGTCTGGAATCTTTTTCCCGGAGACTTTTTCATAATCGAGCAACACTTTGAACCGATTCTGTAAGGAAGATATACTGCAGGTAACCATTTTGTTTTATTGAACATACTTGGAGTTTTTCTTTCGTCCTGGCTTATTACCTTTCCCATAAGTGTTTCTCTTCGATAATTTCTGTAGCTGAAATGTCTTCCACCTTCTTTGAACTCATCTCTTTTTCTTAATGACGTTCTGATTCCTTCTTCGTTCGGCATGCGGATTCTTCTCGCATAATAAATTGCTTCCGCATTTTCTTTTGAGATAATCGGGTATCCTGTTTCAGTGATAACAGTCCTGATAGATTTCTTGGGATAGATAAATACAGACCCCATTCTCTTTGCAAAACTCTGAACTTCTGGATATACAAGTCCTGTATTCACGAACACCAACGGTACATCAGGAAGCAGACTGTGGACTATGTGAGCAAGAACTGTGCTGTCTTTCCCACCACTGAAACTTACGAATACATTTCCATTCAGCTTATTGTAGAACTCCAATACCTTTGCCTGAGTAATCTGAATTTTCTGATCAAGCGGCAATGACTGGAGTTCTTTTAATTTCTCTGCTGTGTGCCATGTCTCATACAATTACTTTCACCTCGTTTCTAAAAACAAAAAAAGCCACCTCATAAAGGTGACAATACTATTCACTGTTCTTTCTTGAATAAGTCCTTTCAACTATCATGCCATTTGTCAGCTCCTGCCTTGTGGTAACTGCTTCACTTTTGGATTTAGCGTCAAACTTATTCTTTGCACTTCACAAGCCGTGAATGTTCTCGGCAGTTTTCTGAACTGCATTCTCTTTCTGCTTATCTTTGTTAGCAATCTGTTCCTTCTTGGCTTTCAGATTCTCAAGAAGTGATGGTCTCCTGTTTGATTCAGACTTTTCTTCCAAAGGAATATCAGTATTTTCATTTGAGACTTCCACTGTTTTATCTTCCTGAACAATCTCTCTATGAACTGCTCCGGCTTTTAATCTGATAAGATCATCGAGTGTTCCAAGGAACTGATCCCCTTCAATAAGCCTGCCTTCACTGTTCTTAATCTGATAGAAGTAAACATCTTTGGAATCAGAATGTATTGTCAGGGTTTTATTATCAGCCAGCTCAAAAGTCTTATCCACATGAACCGGTCTCATGCTCTCGAGCATTATCTCCGCAAAGTTTTTCTCAACATCCTTAATGATTGCATCTGATGTTTTTACAATCAGGTTGAGACTTTCCTTGAGATCATTCATCTCTTTATCCTGTGACCATCCTGCAATATAACCGAAACTGTACTGGGATGTGTCTATATTGAAATGTTTGCAGACTGTATATGCCACTGACTCAGCTTCAAGCTCCTTGGTATCTCTCGGCTTGTTCGCTGCCTCGCCTGTGTCTCTGTCATGAAGTCGCTGATGTGCCATCTCGTGCACAAGAGTTTTAATTGTCTGTATCTCGGGCATATCTTCCTGAATGGTAATTGATTTATCTACAAGGTTATATGATCCTTTTGATCCATCAATTATGTTTCTGTACTTAATTGAAACAGTACAGCTTTTCTCCAGAGCCTGCCTGAAAAGTTCATATTGCTCAACATCTCCTGTCAGTTCATAAACTCCCAGTGAGGGAAGTTCAGGCCCTTCTGTCTGTGAGATATCAAACACCGTGGTAATTTTAAAGGCAGGAACTATAAGCTCCTGCCTCTCTTTGACTGGTTCTCCGTTTTTATCAAACTCCTGCTCTCCGGTTTTCGGATCGATTTTATCTTTGAAGATTTCCTTCTTCCTCTTAACCGGAGCGATGATTTTAATTCCTTTCTCATTCTTTCTCACCTGTCTGCCAAAGTTTGCCTTCCACGCATCGTACCCGGCAACATATGTTGCTTCAGGTTTCTGAGATGCAATAAGTAATGTATTGTTAAGACTGTAGTGGTGAAACTTCGACATGGTTGTGAGCCACTCCTCATACTTTCCGCTCTGAAAAAGATTGTCGAGACCTTCCTCCAAAGTCTTAACAATTTCTTTTGTTGATGTATTTGGTTTCTTGTTTTCTGTCTTCATTGTTTTCCTTTCTGCAGTTGGGCATAAAAAATGCAGAGTCAGCTTCTTGCCAACTCTGCAATATGTTTTTCTTTCATTCAGTTATATCTTCTATGTGACATCTCAGAACTTTTGCTATTGTAAATGTCAACATCAGAATAGTGCTTCTTTTGTAATTCCAAAAACATGGTCGATATGATATGTATCATGTTTTTCAATCAGGATATAATTCAGCATCATACAGACGTATCTGCCTCGGTTCACAGAGTCTGCAGTGATTGGACGGTAAATTTTTCCTTCATAGACACCGAGATAGTTATGAAGACGGGTAAAGCGTACTATTACACCGTACTTGTCCTTCAAAACAATAAATGCTCGTGTGTACAGCACTCCGTCCGGACCGATGATTTCTCATCGGCCCCTCCACTTACACACTGATAAAATTCCCAACCGCTTCAACCCCTTGTAGGACCTCTTCAAATGTCAGCATGCTTGCAAACTCATTTGTCTGAGTATAGTTCTTCCAGAGGTTTTGAAGCGCTGTATCTTCACGCATCTCACTGCAGATTTCTTTCCATTCAGCCAGTTCTTCCTCAGACCCTCTTTTACGAGAAGTATTTTTCACTGCCCACTTCAGAACCTCCGAACTAATTCGTTCCTTATAAAGTTCGAACATCCGCAGCAAATCATAAAAATCTCTGGCTCTAGTCGTTCCGATGTTTCTTCGAATGATCGTTTCAAATTTTTCAGCAATGATCGTTTCCGGATTATATGCCTTGACCGGAATGGAATCCTCATCGAGAATGCAGCGATATGAGTATTCAATAGCTGCGGGAGTTATCTTGTCTCCAGTAGTGATATCGAGCTTCATCGGGTTGCAGATTTTGCCATATATCGCATTGAAGTATGCTCTGAAATTGTTGTAATCGTCTGCTTCGCGAATTGGTTCTAACTTCTTGTACTCAAAAACAATCCCGTCCCCGACATCGATAGAAAGAATATTCTGTATGATTCCTGCAATTTCATCCTCGTCCATAGTGATTCCGGTGATGGTTGTATCCATGTCCATAGTGGTTCTTTCGTTAATTCCCAGCATGGAGGAGATCAGGAGACCGCCTTTTAGGATAAAATTATCCTTATACTCCGATGCAGCCAGTCGATCCAGCACTCGCTCAAACAGGTACATCTGGAGTACTTCCTGTGACATCAGCTTGTGCTTCTCTGCAAAGCTGCGAATTTGGCCTTTTAACTGCTCTGGTGTTCTCATCCTGCCTGCAATACCTCCATATAGGTCCTGACTTTATCCTCTATATTCATCGCTCTTGAATACTTGATGATTTTTCTACTATGACAATGGTGGATGAAATACTCCCGTATCGCCTGGACAAAAATCTGATTATCCACATTCTTCTTATCGCGAATTAGATCACAAATACATCTTTCGAGATCGTACACGTTTACTTTGAAGCCCTGTGGCGTAATGATTTGGGTGAGGCCAAGCTGCCATAGATCTTTCTTGCAATAGTGGAAGCGTGTATTATCATAGTCCCGCTTGATTCTGCTTACATTGTCTCCCTGTGGAACAGTGATATCCAAAACATGCGGCACTCGATCGGAAATGCCATGCAGGAACAACGCTGTTGCATGAGAAAAAACAACTTTGTCCGACCTGCACTGAATGACTCGATACTCATCCGGCTGTTGGTCGGCCATGCTGTAGTTACCATGGGCTTCCTTATTCAAAATTCCATTCGTAAGTCCTGCATATATCATCATTCTGTTAAAGCCCGCTTTCTTCAGCTGTTCCAGGCTCGCAATCCCGTTGTTTGTCTCGATAACAGCACGTAATTCATCAACGCTATAATCCATACGCAAGACCTCCTTTCTGCATTTCGTTCTTTAATTATATTTGTTACAAGAACAAAAGTCAATACATTTTGTTCTTTAATTTAGCTATAGCAAAGTGCATTATGCCGTCTTCTCAACAAACATTCTGAACAATTCGATTATCTCTGATATGCCATCCATTATAAACAAAATAGTATTGTTCATCTGGACAGTTCTGTTCAGACATTAATCTGTATGGACAATACAAAAAAGCTCTTATATTCACACGCGTTTTGCGTTTCTTGAGCTATCTGAGTATTGCACGCGCAAAACAGGTTATATGAAAAAGATTACCGAGACCTTCTTCCAGAGTCTTAACGATTTCTTTTGTTGATGTATTAGGTTTTTTGTTTTCTGTGTTCATTGTGTTTCCTTTCTGCACTTGGGCATAAAAAATGCAGAGTCAGCTTCTTTGCCAACTCTGCAATATGTTTTTCCTTTATTCAGTTATATCTTCTATGTGACATCTCAAAACTTTAGCTATCGCTTTAAGATTATTGTACTGTGCTTTGTTTATATCATTTTTCTTTTGCTCATAAAGCTGAATGGATCGAAGTGAAACCCCTGACTTTTCCGCAAGCTCTGCCTGAGTCAGACCTCTCTTCTTTCTCACCCTTGCGAGGAAAGATTCCGCACGTACTGCACAGTCAAAGACATCTACAGCCTTTGATTCATCAGCCTCATGCAGAACATATGAATTCATCAGCTTTTCAAAAGTCAGTACAGACAGAATTTTTCTGAACGGAAGTCCAGAATACCATTGATAATACGCAAGAATATATCCGCACCAGTATTCCTTTGAGTAGTCGCCATTAACATCTCCGTTTATTTCGGGAACAGTCTTTCCGCAGATTGAGAAGACCTCATCTGCCATATCTCTTCCGGACATTCCGGTAACATATCTCGGATTACCGATACCGAATTCATCCGCAATTCCTGTAGAGACAAACAATTTCAAAAATTCATCGCCACTGACGCCAAGGAAATTTATGACATAATCCAAAGCACATCCGAGGTTATCCATAGCGTATGTAACTACCGATTCATCGTAAGCGTGGGTCATCAGACTTTACTCCTTCCCTGAGAATATCGAGAATAAACAGGTCGTCTCTGCGGAAATCAACCGCTTCATGCATGGCATTGAAAGCAGAGTTCGCACGCATTTCTCTTTCCATTCTCATTTCATAATAAATACTGCTGTCAGATGTTTCATAACCTTTAAATGAGATATGGTCAAAAGCTTTCTGACTCATCAGTACTACCTGTTCCCCGAGCTCCCCGAGTTTCATAGCATTGCTGAGTTGCCTTACGGAAATTCCTCCCTGAATAAAATCCTTGGCAAAAGCAAAATATCTGTCATCTGCTCTGTAACCTATGATAACATCGTAACCGGATATATCAGGCAGGAAGTTTTCTATAATATATTTCTTTCCGCTTATCCCCAGAGTTTTGTTTTTTGACAGATTAAATCTTCTGTTCTTCATGAGAAGTGCAAGCCAGTTCAGTATATTGAAATTTCCGGAATTCAGGTTTAAAACATTTAAGCTGTCTATTTCCAAATCATAAATGTTTGCATATCCATCCTTTTGTATCGGGCAGGCCCATTCCTTTGCAAGCTCTAATGATTCTGTGCAGTAAAAGCCTCTGCCAAAGTCTTTCTCTTCTTTTCCAAATGAATAGACAGGGGATTCTATAATTCTCTGCGAACCATGATATACAATCATAATAATATACTCCATATATTTTATGAACATACTATATCATTAGAATGATACTTAATCAATATGACAATAATCTTCTCTGAGATAAACCAAATCTTCGGAAGATTTCTCAACCGAAGATTAGTTCATACCTTTATTATTTCATCCCGTGCTTAACTCTGTCCTTCTCCTCAGCTCTTTTCGCATTATTGAATCGGGCTGTTGTTCCGACGAGATAGCCGGTGATTCTGCGGATGCGATCAAACTTCACATCCTCGTATTATAAAGTAGTAGTGTTTATAGACCCTCTCCAAGGTCTTTATGCTA
>JAUNDK010000072.1:5461-10125 GCA_030526115.1 Clostridia bacterium | reverse complement strand
ATTTCTCAGCAAGGGGCAGAAGAACACCGCCCACGCCATTACCTACGGTAATAACAAGAGTTGCGATAACAGCTTTAATGCTCCAGCCCGCAAGGGAGAAATAGAACATATCAGCAATGCAGTGCTCGAAACCGCAGAGTATGAACACTGAAACCGGGAACACCAGCATCAGGGGATTTTTTACCCTCTTGTAGCCCTCAACGGCAATATACATGAGCATACCGCAGAATATACCGAGGATAAAAAGGCTTACAAGGGAATCTGCTGTTTTTACATCTGCCATGGCTGTTGCTCTCTCTGTGATACCGCTGATTCTTGTTGCCCTGGCACATACCGCACTGAGCCATGTACCTGCAAGATTTCCGAGCCAGATAACGGCAAGGTTTAAAAGATACTTCGGTTTCTCGTTTACAAGGTAACCAACCTTACCTGTAAAAAGGCTTAAACCGTGGGCGCATATCGCATACAGACCGACTGCAAAGAGAACGGAACCTACAACTTTGTTCTCCACCGAGAGGAAAACAATGCCGCCTATGCCGATACACAGACCGGCGAGAACTGCTGTGACAAAGGTGTGAAGATAGTTTTTCATAATCATTCCTCCGTATAAGTATAAAGAAAGCCGACAATCCGGACTTTCGCCCAGACGGTCGGCCATTGTAGCTATACTTCATGTGGTTACCCACCATACGGTATTCCGTACTTCCGCCAGTTGTATAACATCGTCATTATAACATCAGCTTTGCGGATTGTAAAGTCGGCAAAATACACGAAATTACATGGTAAACTGGAACACAACGAATGCGGCATATATGGCAAGAAGAAGAATTCCCTGAACCCTTGAGAGCTTCCTGCGAAGAAGTGCAGGAACGGAGAGCAGAAGCATTACGCCTATCATGAGGGGAATCTCGAGAACAAGGCTTGTCTCCATACCCATGATCTGTGCGCTGTGCGGAACCGCAAACGGAGAAATTGTAACCGCACAACCGCTGACTAAAACAAGGTTGAATACATTTGCACCGATTACATTACCGAGGGAGAGATCACTGTGACCCTTTGCAAGAGCTGTGATTGCTGTTACGAGCTCAGGCAGGCTTGTGCCGAGGGCAACAAATGTGAGAGCGATTACAGACTCAGGCACACCGAGACCTGTTGCGATAATAGTTCCGTTGTCAACAAGGAGCTTTGCACCGACTGCAATGAGAGCGGCGCCGACGATAAGGAATACTATCATCTTTGCGAGGGACATACCCTCATCTTCCCCTTCGTCATCATCATGGGCTTCGAGCTGACGAGCATTCGGACCTGTCATCTGCTTTACGTTCACAAACATGTAAACCGCAAATACAACGAGCATGATTATTCCGAGAGGTCTTGCAAACTCACCGAAACCGTAGGCCGCAATGCAGTAAATAGCCGCCGCCACAAAGAAGAACGCAACCGGAGTTCTCAGAGTTTTGGGGTCTACATCACCGGGGCGTACTGTAATGGAAATTGCTGCAATGAGCGCCGCATTACAGATTACCGAACCTATGGCATTACCGTAGGCGATTTCTCCGTGACCTGAAATTGCGGACATGGTGGAAACCATTACCTCAGGTAAAGTTGTACCGATGGAAACTACTGTGGCACCGATAAGAAGCTCAGGCAGATGGAAACGTCTTGCAAGAGCGGAGGCACCGTCAACAAACCAGTCTCCGCCTTTGATAAGACACACAAGTCCTATGGCAAAAAGAATGATTGCTTTAAGCATATAGATTCTCCTAACTTTATTAAATTGACTCTATCAGATAAATTCAAAATATATTAGCACAGGAGAAGTATTTTGTAAACCGCTGTTTTGGCGAAATAGAATACCCTAAACCGCAGAAAAGGCGAGATAGAATAATCTATCCCGCCGTTAAGAATATATTAGTTTTTCCTGAATCTGATTACATTCCAGCTGGACTTTGCGAGCTTTGACTTGTAGCCATCGCCGTCGAGTACAGTTCTGTCGTTTACTGTCTTTGGTGTAACAGCCTCGCTTGTAACTGTGTTTACAGCCTTCATGTCGTCATGCTCGAGTACGATGTGCTCAAGGTAAGAATAACCCTCGAAGCTCTTGATGTCAATGTCCATGACGAGGTCGCTCTCGACACTTCTGTTGACTGCGAATACTGTGAGTTCTTCCTTTTCCTCGTTCCATACAGCAATGCTTACAACGTCTGTAACATCTGTGAAATCGAGAGTGTCATGCTTTGAAGATGTGAGCACAGGCTGAAGTGCAACGCCACGGCCGTACTTGGAAGCATGGAGCAGAGGATAGTATATGGTCTGACGCCATGCAGGGCCCTCCTCCTCTGTCATGATAGGAGCAATAACGTTAACGAGCTGGGCCATGCAGGCAATTTTTACTCTGTCGGAATGCTTCATGAGGGTGATAAGCATGAGACCGACGAGAATGGCATCCTCGAAATCATAATGATCCTCAAGGAGATGCGGAGCCACCTGCCATGGGCGGTTCTTCATTGTGTCGTCGTCTTCCTCGTTTGCATGGAACCAAACATTCCACTCATCGAAGGAGAGCATCATTGTTTTCTTGGAGCGCTTCTTTGCCTTTACATAGTCGCAGGTTGCCTTGACTGTGTTGATGAAGTATTCCATGTCATCGCTCTGGGCGAAGAAGTTTGCGGTATCGTTGAAACGGTTGCCGTAGTACTGGTGAAGAGAGATGTAATCCACACTGTCGTAAGCCCATGTGAGGGATGTATCCTCCCATAATGGGAAGGTTGGCATGCCTGTGTTGGAGCTACCGCAGAGAACAAGCTCGATGGATGGATCGATGAGCTTCATGGCCTTTGCTGTCTCGTCTGCAAGGTGGCCGTATTCATCGGCTGTCTTGTGACCTGTCTGCCATGGGCCGTCCATCTCGTTTCCGAGATTCCATACCTTTATACCCATTGGGTCTTTATAGCCGTGCTTTACACGGAGGTCTGCGTACTTTGTTCCTGCAGGCATGTTGCAGTACTCGAGGAGATTACATGCGGCCTCAATTCCCCTTGTGCCGAGGTTGAGGGCCTGCATCGGCTCTGCGCCGACTTTTTTACACCATGAGTTGAACTCGTTTATACCTACGAGGTTAGGCTCTGTGCTTCTCCATGCAAGCTCAAGACGGCGTGGTCTCTCCTCTACCGGGCCTACGCTGTCCTCCCAGTAGAAGTTGGAAACAAAGTTTCCGCCGGGATAGCGGACTATCGGAATCTGAAGCTCCTTTACGAGATCGATAACATCCTTTCTGAAGCCCTCCTCGTCTGCGCTGGAGTGGCCGGGCTGATAGATACCGCCGTAAACGGCTCTGCCGAGGTGCTCAATGAATGAACCGTAAATTCTCTTGTCTATCTCGGAAATTTTAAAATCCTTCTCAACTTTGAGTTTTGCAAATTTTTCTGCCATTGTTTTATTCCTTTCTGTGGAAAAATCCATACCTACACTAATATTTACATCATCGGAAATCTTCTGTCAATATACTGACCGACATTTCCGTAAGTGTCACCTGTGATTATATTGTAGCAGAGCTGAAGTCTTGCGGCATCCTCCCCGCTTAACATGTGGCGTGTTCTGCCGATATCCAGAATATCGAAGCGGTTCTCGAACTTTTTCCAGCCGCCACCGGGGTTACCACCGCTCATGAAGTTTGTCCACATGGTGTTGATTGCCTCGGCATGCTCGAAATCTGCCTTGAGCCAGGGAACAAAACCGAGCTGGGTTTTACCGCCATGGTTTATTCTGCCGAAGAGATAAGGAAGCTCTGATGAATGAATTGCACCTACAAGCTCACCGTCTTCACCTGAAACAGGGCGTGTGAAATATCCCGCATAGGTGTTAAGTCCGTGCTTTGCACATTCTTCTGCGGTACGAATTACACCGACAAAGTGTAAATCACCTAAAAGTGAGAAGTATGCTTTGCCTGCCTCTGCCCCTGTGCTGTGAGGGTAGGCTGAGAGTATCTTCTCTGCGTTATCGCCGAACTTCTCTTTTACATATTCCTCGAAGCCTTCCGGGCTTACGGTGTCCTCTGTGAGGTGGGCGGCAAATTCCCGGGCTGTTGCTGTAACAAGAATATCGACCTTGTTCATATTACCCTTAATGAGGGTATCCTGTGGCATCTCTGCAATAAATGTTCCGTCTACGATGGCATTGGGAACAAATCTTTCCTCTGCAGTCATGCGGATAATGTCTGTTGGGTCCATCTTTTTCAGGTCCTCTACTGTGACATTGTGCTTCTTGCAGAAAGCATCCGCCTCGGCTTCTGCCTGCTCTTTTGTCTTTGGCTGCATCATGCCGTGGAAGCAGGTTCCCGACTGAATGATTATCCTCTTTGCTATACCCTTCATGAGCGGTGAAACCAGCATGAGGTTTGAGGCAAAAGCACCGCCTGACTGACCGCCGATTGTTATGTTATCGGGGTCACCGCCGAAGGCCTCTGCGTTTTCTTTCATCCACTCTGCGGCCTGTTTAATGTCATATAGAGCGTAGTTACCGCAGGAGCCGTTCTCGTCCTCAAGATCTTTATGGGCAAAGAAGCCGAAGAAACCGAGGCGGTAGTTCACGCATGCTACTATAACACCGTGGGCGGCAAGGAAATGCGCCATGCGGTAATCTGCCATGGCTGTGGAATTAGTCAT
>JAUNDK010000072.1:0-5451 GCA_030526115.1 Clostridia bacterium | reverse complement strand
GAACCCACACGACTATCGGAAGTTTCTCTGTGAGCTTTTCCGCAGGGGACCATATATTGAGGTAAAGGCTGTCCTCTGTGTGGTAGGTTCCGGAAAATCCCGGGTCTGCGAAGGGGTCATCAAGCAATGCGGATAACTGCATTGAACCTGATGTGAAGTTTGTGCATTCTCTTATGCCGAAATATTTAAAGGGCTTTTCTGTCTTTTTAAATCTCAGTTCGCCCACAGGAGCCTTGGCATAAGGTACACCGAGGAACTGTTTTACGGGGAGCTCTCCGTAAATAGAGGATTCGACTTTAACCTCGGTGCCGTGAATTGCACCCTCGGTGGTTACTGTATAATTATCGCTCCAAAGGGAACGCTCTGTCTTTGCTTTTTTCATCATTCTCGGATTTCCGCCGAGAGTTTTGCTCTCGGGTTTATCGAGAACGGAATGGGTTTTCAGCTCATGCTCCCCTAAATCTCTTATGTCGGGGTTCTGGGCTTTCATCTGTTCGTGGCGCTCTCGAATTATTTTTTCAAGGGCTTCTCTTAATGTATTATCGGGCATTGGTTTTTACTTCCTTCATTGTGAAAAATCTCTGTAATTATGAGTTAAGCTCACGGAAAAGCTCCAGCATTTCTTTTTCAACTTCGAAGAACGGACGAAAATCATAGCTGAAATCTATGGAGATTTTCGGAAGCTCCCCCACATCTTCATTCAGAAGATTAAATAAATCGTGGGCGAGGAAATCATCGTCAATTCTCTTGAGAAGAACTTTCTCCTCCTCAGTTAAATCGGAGCCGAGAAATTTCTCATAGATTACACTCAGGAGCCTGTCCTCGTATTTACGATACTCCGGCCAGACCTGCTTCAATGGTCTCGGCAAATCTGACATATACGCTTCGCTGGCATCGTGGACAAGACAGGCAAGGGCGAGTCTTTTTGAAAATCCCCTTGCAAGTGCCTCTTTTGCACAGTTAAGGCAATGCTGACCCACGGAGAAGAATGTGCTGACCTGACCGTTGCCACGGCATATATGCGGAAGGGCGTGGGCTATATCGCGAAAATCTATAAGCTCCGCTTTCGGCTCTGTGGGGTCGAAATGCTTTCCCGTATAAGTTGTAATAACACTCATAATTCTACCTTAAAATTATATCATTATTCTTTGTGTTTTCAAGAATTTTCATCCTGCATAAGTTTTCTGAAATACATGGCAAGGGCTGTTCCCATGTAGGCATGGGTGAGCTCCTCGTCACCGTAGCGGCGTACAACCTCTTTTATCGGAAGTTCCTCATAAGTGAGAAGCTCATCGTCATCGAGATGCTGTTCGTTGGTCTGAATCAAATCTTCCGCAAGGAACACACTGAAGTGGTTCATGAACAGAGCAGGGTTTGCGCTCACTCTGCCAAGCAGGGTCATTTTTCCCGCACGGAAACCTGTTTCCTCCTCCAGCTCACGCAGGGCGGTTTCCCTTGGATCCTCTCCCTTTTCGCACACACCGCCCGGGAACTCGAGGGTAACTCTGCCCTCTCCGTGGCGCCACTGGCGAACAAGAACAAAGTTATCGCCGTGTACTGCGGCAATAACCACCCAGTCGGGGGCATCTATCGCCACATAATCGCCTGTAATTCCCGTTGCGGAAACGGAGTGCTGATTTCTTACATCAAACACAGGGGTGTGAAGTATATTCTTAACCTCATCGGTTTTCCATTTTAATTCTTCGTAAGACATTTTATTCCTCTTATTTAAGTTTCATAAATTCGCTGAGCACAGTCATTGCCTGTATGTTATGCTTACCGCTGAAGCCGTGCCCGGCGCCGTAAATTCTCTCGTAGCGAATATCGGGGTAACAGCCATAGGCATGCTCGGAGTATGCTATGTTTACTATCATGTCACCTGTTCCGTGAACAAGCAGTACAGGACCTTCAAAGCCGCTTATCTGCTCAAAGGGATTCTTGTCTATTACGCTTCTTGCGTATTCACCGCCCAGCTTTATGGGGGCTTTACCCAGTATATCCGGTATATTGTTCGGGTCGAAGAAATAGAACATCATTCTACCCTGTCTTGCGTCATCGGGGATGCACAGCGCAGGATAGAACATTATGAGCTTATCCACAAGCCACGGAAACTGCGCCGCTGTTATTGCGGAGACATAACCACCCTGACTGCATCCCATAAGGGAGATATGTTCGCTGTCAACAAAGGGACAACGCCTTGCGTAATCAATTACAGCCATAAGATCACGCTGTTCTGTGAATATGGTCATGTCCTCGGTTTTACCGTCACTTCTGCCCTTTATGCCACCACCGCAGAAATCAAAGGTGAAAGCAACATATCCGAGCTTTGCGAGTAGTTTTGCATATATTCTGACAGAACGGCTGTCGGCAAGAAAGCCATGGCTTATTATCACACAGGGCTTCTTTCTGTTTTCCTCCATGCCGTAGATGTATCCTCTTATGGTGAGGCCGTCCCTCTTGGTTTTGAAAATTACGGTTCTTGTGTTCAAATTATTGACCTCCGTAATGTGATGATAACAGTTTCATGATATGACAAAGTGCCATCAAATGCAAGAATGATGGCACTTAAATTTTTTATAAGCTGTAATCGAGTTCGATACTGTCGGAAGTGAAAGGACCTGCATTGATCTTTGCTCTTCTGTTGCCTGCAATATCCTCGTTGAAGATGATTGCGGAGCCGTCCGGGGCTTCGAATCTCTGCTCAGGCTCGAAGGCATAACCGAGAACATCGGAGCTGATGAGCTTTGCTCTGTCAGGGATAATCTCCATGAGGTTGGTCCTGATTTTAACCTCGCCGTTATTCTCTTTGATGAGGAACTTGACTTCGCTCTTTTCATCAACAAATGCGCCTGTGTCCTTTGCGGATGGAACTGCACCGCCGAGGTAGACGTTTCCGCCGTACCAGCAGGGAAGGTGACCGTAGTAGCGGTGAACATGAGGTGTATCACTGCCCATGCCCACATAACCCTCAAACTGTGCATCCCACTCCTCGAAGGTCGGGTACTCACTGAAGGTCTCTGTGCCTACTGCGTAGTTCATGTCATCCCAGGAGAGCATGCCCTCAGGCATATTCTTTCTGTTGTTGTGCATTGCCATGATACATGGAAGCATTGGTCTCTGCATGAAGATGTTGTTGTAGAATCGGTTATCACCGTGGAGTATGGTCATGAAGCCCTCTACCTTTGTGCCGTGATGCTCGTGGTAAGGTGTGTAACGGCAGGAGCGGACACCGTCGTTGTTGTCTGTACCTGTTCCAACCGCTGTGATTGAACCGCCGAAGAGATTGTGAACAAAGGCACAGCCCTGAGTAGGAAGCTTTACGGAACGAATGGAGAGCATGATGTTGTTGTCAACGAGAGTAGGACCATGGGCAACCTCGATGAATAAATCTTCACCGATGGAGCTGGACTTAAAGAGAACAGCAAACTCCTCCATGGATGTTTTTTCGTTGATAATCGGCACTGTGTTATCGTGGAAATAGTTACCTGTTACTCTTGTGCCCTGAGCCTGCCAGTCGAGCCAGATGCCTCTTGTGCAGTGGTGAATGTGGTTGTGACGGTAGATACAGTCGATTGCTGCGTGCATTTTGATACCGCCTATCTCGGCACCCTTGAGGTTCTGCTTGTTGTTGATGTGGTGAATGTGGTTGTTCTCGATTATGGAGAATACTCCGCCAAGATGGCCTACGATACCTGTCTGACCGCAGTCATGAATATTACATCTGCGAACTCTGTGGGAACCGATGTGCTCTTTGTCCCAGCCCTCATAAGAAGCCTGAAGAATGCAGTCACGCTCTGTCTGGGTGCCGTCCTTGTATTTTTTGTGGAGCCACTTGTTATTGTTGTTCGGCTGAAGGTACTTACCGAGGGAAATACCTGAGCACTTGGATTCGTAAATCTCGCAATCCTCGATAACCCAGCCCTTTGACCAGTGCGGACCTATCATACCATCCTGATAAGCTGTAGGCGGTGCCCACTGGGTAGCCGCCTCACGAACTGTGAAGCCTGAGAGTGTGATGTAACCAATGCCGTTTTCCTTTGGCATAAAGCAGTTCTGACGGACGGAAATCTCAACATCCTCTTTGTTTGGGTCTGCGCCCCGGAAGTTTGCGTAGAGAACTGTTACATTCTTTTCTTCGTCCTGCTCTGTGTACCATGTGTAAACGGAGAAATCAGGGTCCCAGCAGACCTTGGATCTCTGCGGGTTCTTTACCTCGTCGAGTGTCTCGACCTCGTAGAGGGATTTGTGGTTGAGATAAACATCACCTGTGTGTGAGAAATCCGGGATGAGCCAGTCACCGCTTACATTTGTTGTGTAAGGGTTGTAGTCACCGAAAACAGCATTGTCAATTTCTGCCTTCCAGACATTTCCCTCAAGCTTAACCCAGTTTTTAACGCTCTCCGCACCTGTGATAACAGCCTTTAAAGGCTCTGCGGAGCAGTAAACTATCGGCTTGCCCTCCTCACCTGCATGAACAGGATATACATGCTCACGGTAAATACCGGGAAGAACTGTGACAACATCACCCGGTAAAGCAATGTCAGCGGCCTGCTGAATGCTTCTGAAAGGATATTTCTCGGAGCCGTCTCCACCGAGGGCGGCCTTTATATCAACATAATAATTCATAGTTTCCTCCAATACAAAAGATACTCAGATTATACTCCTCTTATGAATTATCCTCAAGCGGAAAAAATAAAAATCAGCAGAGAAAATATCCCTGCCGATTACAGTACATATAGTTTAAGCAAAGTGAAAAGCACCATTGCCACTGTGCTGATTAGTCCCGTTAAAAACAGAACTTTGTTGAATAATCTGTCAGCCCTGCATATATTGAAGGAAAAGCCGAATTTAAAGGGATAAAGCACCCTCACTCCTTTTTTGTTGAGCATATCCATGGCAAGATGAGAGGCAAAAGCGGCGGCAAAATATCCCGTTATGGGTTTAAACAGCACCCACACACAGGCACAAAGAACCGCAAGACACAGAAAAGAATGCATGAAACTGCGGTGTGCCGTCTGCTTGCCGATAATACACACAGAGATAAACACGGCACCGCTTATGACGAGTTTCATCACACCTGCATCGGATTTAAGCAGGGTGAAAAGTCCGAGATGAAAATATGACTCCATGGCTATTATTGCCGCTGTAATAATCAGAACAAAAAGTGTAATCATATTCGCCTGTCTGCGGGACGAGGATTTGCCGGAATCTATATCACTTATAACAGAGCCTATGAGGGCTGTGCCCATTCCTATCATCATTTCGGGTATATTATCGGGTCTCATAACCATGAGTGCTGTCGCTGTGCCCACCACAGCATGGGTTTTCTGTAACATAAATCTCTCCAAAATCGAATTTATGTTCTAATTATAGCAGATATTCGAACAAAAAGCAAACCTTTAAATGAAAAAGTAAACCCGTGTTGAGAAAGTAAAAAACAGAGAAAAAAGT
>JAUNDK010000071.1 GCA_030526115.1 Clostridia bacterium | reverse complement strand
ATGCCCTTAACTCTCTTGATGTCCTCAGGGGAGAGTGTGCAGCCTTCGCCGGCAGGAGCCTTGTTGGATCTGCCCTCAAGCTTATCGATGTACTTCTCGAGCATCTCTGCTGTCATTTCAACAGTTACCTGGCATCTTGCTTCAACTGTTCTGTACTTCTCCTCAAGAGCGCCGCACTCGATGGAATCAATACCCATGCCCTCTGTGAAGATTTTTACATACTCTGCGCAGATATCTCTGATTTCAGCTCTTTTGCCGTACATTCTGCTGAGAATAGCGATTGCGCCTGTGAGGGAACCGCATGTGCTCTTGCAACCCATACCACCGCCGAAGCCTGTAAATGTGAGAATCTCGGCATCGGAGAAGTTAGTGCCGTAAACATCATTAGCGGCTGTGAGGAGTGCCTCTGCACAGCTCTTGCCGTTTTTGTAGTAGTAACCTGACTGTTCTTTAAGAGTCATATTATACCTCCTGATAAATTAAAAGAAGAATTTCCAGATGTTGTAGAGATTTATCATCATAATAAGAACCATTGCACCTTCAAGCAGTTTTGTTGCCTGAGAGTTGTCAATTTTCTTATTTATCTTTCTGCCTATTTCTGTTGCTATAATTGCACACAGAACCATGCCAATCAGCATAACAGGGTTGAATGCAGGTACGCCGCCGCTCATCACAGACTTAAGTACACTTGCAGTCTGACTGAATACAATTACATACAGGCTGTTCTGAGCCGCCTTTTTTGCAGGCATATCGAAGAAGTAGTAGAGTATAACCACATTGAATGGTCCGCCGCCAATGCCAAGGAAGGATGAGAACACGCCCAGTCCAAGTCCTATTACAAAAGAGGGGATGATTCCGTCAATGTGCCTGCTCTTTATTCTGCTCCTGTTTATTGTGTAAAGCATTGCACCTAAGGTGGCGATAAACATCAGACAGGCCTGAACACCGCCGGCCATATCTCTGTCGGCAAAAAGTGATGCCACATAGTTGAACAGCATCTTGCCGAGTATTCCGCCGCCTGCCGCACCAATGGCAAGAAAAGTTGTGTTCTTGAGGTCAATTACACTCTCTTTGTGCCGGAAGCATTTTATCATGCTCCATACACTCATGCTTATAACCGTACAGCCGGAAAGGAAGGTTACGGTGGAAACACTCATAACTCCCGTGGCATCAAGAATAGGTTTGATGATAATACCTCCGCCCATGCCGCATATAGGACCAAGCATACATGCTGCAAGGGTTACAAGAAATGATACAAAATAAATCATATATTTCTCCCGTAAAAGTATTATATCTTATTATAATAAGAAAACGTATCCAATTCAATATATTATCCAAATTTCGGAATATATTGAAAAACAATCATACATATAAAAACAGACAATGACAAAAATCATTGCCTGTTTAATTCAATATCAGTCTGCAAACTCTTTCTTGAGTTCTGCGAGAACATCATCATAATCAGCTTCGCTTACAAGCAGAGAAATCTCAACTTCGCTTGTTGTAATAAGTCTTATGTCAGCATTGCTGTTTTTAATAGCTGTGAAAACTCTTGAAGCCATGCCCGGTGTGTTCTTCATCTTTGGGTCATGAATTGCAATCTTGTGGTTGACACTGCTGATGATTGCCTTAATGTCCATCTCCTTCTTGAGCTCTGCTGTAAAACCGAGCATCTTGATGAGGTCGTCATCATCAATTGTAAAGGAGAGGGAAGTTACTGCACCATGAGTCGGAGCCATGGAGATCATGTCAATGTTAATGTCTCTCTCAGAGATTCTCTCGAATACATCAGAAACGAAAGTAACATTGGCAGGGGAGCTCTGAAGTGTGACGAGGGTAATTCCGTTAATTGTGCTGATAACTGTTGTATTCATAATTAACTCCTTAAATCATAGCGGACATGTCATAAAGACCTGCCGGCTTACCTGTCATGAAAACAGCGGCATTTACCGCACCGGAAGCGAATAAATCCTTGCTCTGTGCAGAGTGGGAGAGAGTGATAACTTCGTTATTTCCTGCAAAAATAACCTCGTGCTCACCGACAATTGTACCGCCTCTTACAGCAGAGATGCCAATCTCGGATTTTTCTCTCTTCTTGCGAACAGCATGACGGTCATAGGTGTAAACACTTTCGCCCTCTCTTACATCTGCGATGGCATCCGCAATCATGAGAGCAGTTCCGCTTGGAGCGTCAATCTTCTGGTTGTGGTGCTTCTCTATAATCTCAATATCGAACTGATCACCGAGAACAGCAGTAGCCTTCTTTGCAAGCTCAATAATGAGGTTAATGCCGAGGGACATGTTTCTTGAGTAGAAAACAGGGCTTGTTTCGCTTGCCTTTTTTACAGCCTCAACCTGTTCAGGTGAGTAACCTGTTGTACAGAGAACAAGAGCTGTATCTGTGTGTTCTGCACCGTAAGCAAGAATGGACTCAAGTACAGAAACATGAGAGAAGTCGATGACAGCATCGGCTTTCTCATTTACTTCTGTGATATTTTTATAGATAGGGTATCCGAGACCTGCCTCAGTATTGAGGTCTATGCCGGCAACGATTTCAACATCGTCTCTGCCGTTAGCAAGAGCAGTGATAACTCTGCCCATGTGGCCTGCACAACCGCTTAAAATAATCTTTGTCATTGTGCTTTACCTCAGATTACACCGTATCTCTTCATCATAGCTTCAAGCATGGCATGGTTCTCTTCAGTCATATCTGTAAGCGGAAGTCTGCATCTGCCTACGTTCATGCCCATCATGTTCATGGCTTCCTTAATCGGAATAGGGTTAACATCCATGAAGAAGCCCTGCATAAGCTCGTAATACTTGAGGTTTAACTTTCTTGCCTTTTCGTAATCACCGTCAAGAACAGCATGGCATATGTCATGAAGCTCTCTTGGGAGTGCGTTGGCAAATACGGAGATAACACCCTTTGCGCCTAAAGTCATAAGAGAATAGGTGAGGAAGTCTTCGCCGGAATAAATTGCGAGATCGTCACCGCAAAGATTCATTGTCTCCATAGTAGCGGCAATGTTTCCGCTTGCCTCTTTTGTAGCAACAATGTTAGGGTGCTTGGAAAGCTCAAAGTAAGTCTTTGGCTGAATGTTTAAGCCTGTTCTGGAAGGAACATTATAGAGTATGCATGGAATGTTAACTCTGTCAGCAACATATGTGTAGCTCTCGATAAGACCCTTCTGGCTTGTTTTGTTGTAGTAAGGTGTAACGAGGAGAAGTCCGTCAGCACCGATTTTCTCAGCTTCCTGAGAAAGCTCAGCGGCATAAAGTGTGTCGTTTGAACCTGTGCTTACAACAACAGGAACTCTTCCTGCTGTCTTTTCAATTGTGAACTTTGCAACCTCAAGATGCTCCTCTGTGGAGAGAGTAGCACCTTCGCCTGTGGTACCAACTGAGATAATGCAGTCTGTACCGTTGTCAATCTGAAAATTAATTAAGTTCTCGAGTACAGGGTAGTTTACCTTGCCGTTTCCGTCAAATGGAGTGACAATAGCTACGCCTGAACCTTCAAATATAACCTTCTTCATTTATTATAAAACCCCTTGTGTATTTACTGATTAGTCAAAATATCCCTTAGCTGCGAGAAGCTCAGCGAGAAGAACTGCGCCGCCTGCTGCACCACGGAGAGTGTTGTGAGAGAGACATACGAACTTCCAGTCATACTGGCTGTCCTCTCTGAGTCTGCCGATGGAAACAGCCATGCCGTTCTCAAGCTCTCTGTCAAGCTTAGCCTGTGGTCTGTTGTCCTCTGTGAAGTAGTGGAGGAACTGCTTTGGTGCGCTTGGAAGGTTAAGCTCCTGTGCAGGACCGGAGAAGCTCTCCCATCTCTTGATGATTTCTTCCTTTGTAACCTTCTTATCGAGGCTCATGAATACAGCGGCTGTGTGGCCGTCGGAAACAGGAACTCTGAGGCACTGGCTTGTGATGGATGGCTTTGTTGCGTTTACGATAACGCCGTCCTCAATTGTACCCCAAAGCTTCATTGGCTCCTGCTCGGACTTTTCTTCCTCGCCGCCGATGAATGGGATAACATTGTCTACAATTTCAGGGAAAGTCTCGAAAGTCTTTCCTGCGCCGGAGATAGCCTGATATGTGCATGCGAGAACCTTATTTACACCGAGATCCATGAGAGGGTGGAGGGCAGGAACATAGCTCTGGAGTGAGCAGTTGGACTTAACAGCGATAAAACCTCTCTTTGTTCCGAGTCTCTCTCTCTGGTGCTTGATTACTTCAATATGATCAGCGTTGATTTCCGGTACAACCATAGGAACATCGTTTACGCCTCTGTTTGCGGAGTTGTTGGAAACAACAGGGCACTCGTGCTTTGCATAAGCTTCCTCAAGAGCTCTGATTTCATCCTTCTTCATGTCAACAGCGCAGAATACGAAATCAACCTTGGAGCAGATGCTGTCAATGTCAGCAGTAGCATCCTCAATGATGATGTCTTTCATGCTCTCAGGAATAGGCTTAGCCATCTTCCATCTTGGCTCTACAACTTCTTTATATGTCTTACCTGCGGAACGTGCGCTTGCAGCAAGAGCAGTAACTGTGAACCATGGGTGATTTTCCAGGAGAGTTGCGAATCTCTGACCAACCATACCTGTGCATCCGATAATACCTACATTGTACTTCTTCATCTTTTACATTCCTTTTCTTAATTAATACTTTAATGCAAAAATAACCGGTTTGGAAAACCGGTCATCAGCATGGATAGAAATGTTACGAAATCGCCAAATATGGCGTTTTCGATAGCACTCCATCAGTTTTTCTGATGACAGTCATACAGCTGTTAACCGATATGACCAGTAAGCCTTCTGTGTCCGGCAGTCGGCTCCTTCGGCAGTAGTTCCTTTCCTCATGCATCACAGAACCGGAGATCTCCGCATGAGTACTGATAATTACCGCACCTCTATCTTCTTTTGGTATAATACATTAAAATGGCATTCTTGTCAAATTATTTCTGTTTTTTTCTTGCAAGTGGGCGATAAATACAGTATGATATAGCATACTGTTATATAGATTACTGTGTGAGTGTTTTGCACGGAAAGGAAATATAATGAACACACCAATCAGAACAAGCGACTATTATTTCGATTTACCCGAGGAGCTCATAGCTCAGACTCCCCTTGAGCAGAGAGATTCCTCAAGACTTCTCACTTTAAATAAAGAGACAGGTGAGCTGGAGCATAAGCATTTCTACGATATTGTAGATTATCTCCGTGATGGTGACTGCCTCATCCTCAACGATTCCAGAGTTCTTCCCGCAAGAATTTACGGAGTAAAGGAGGAGACAGGTGCCCATGTCGAATTCCTCCTTCTTCAGAATAAGGGTGAGGATACATGGGAATGCCTCGCAGGTCCCGGTAAAAGGGCAAAGAAGGGAACAAAATTTACTTTCGGTGACGGCATTTTAAAATGTGAGGTCATCGATGTTCAGGAGGACGGAAATCGTATTATTAAGTTCTTCTATGAGGGCAACAATTTCTTTGCAGTGCTCGATGAAGTCGGCCAGATGCCGCTTCCGCCTTATATAAAGGAAAAGCTCGCAGATAAAGAACGTTATCAGACAGTTTATTCCCACGAGATCGGTTCTGCTGCGGCTCCTACTGCAGGACTTCACTTTACTGAGGAACTCCTCGAAAAAATCCGGGCAAAGGGAGTAAAAATCGGTTTTGTAACTCTCCATGTAGGTCTTGGTACATTCAGACCCGTAAGTGCAGAGGTTATCACAGACCACAAAATGCATTCAGAGCATTATTACATGCCACAGGAAACAGCAGACCTAATCAATGAAACAAAAGCTAACGGCGGCAGGGTTATCTCCGTAGGTACAACAAGCTGCCGAACAATCGAGTCCGTTGCAAAAATTGAGGGCTGCTTTAAGGAAAGCTCCGGCTGGACAGATATATTCATCTATCCCGGCTATGAGTTCAAAGGTATAGACTGCCTTATCACAAATTTCCATCTTCCGGAAAGTACTCTTGTAATGCTGGTTTCAGCACTTGCAGGCAGAGAGAATGTTCTTAACGCATACAAAGAAGCCGTAAACGAGAAGTATCGTTTCTTCTCCTTTGGCGATGCGATGTTTATATACAAAAACTGAAAAAGGATGTAACTATGTTTAAACTTATTTCTAAAGAAGGAAAGGCCCGTCGAGGTGAGTTCATCACCGTTCACGGTACCGTTCAGACACCGGCTTTTATGAATGTTGCAACAGCAGGTGCAATCAAGGGCGGTGTTTCTGCTTACGATCTGAAAGATCTCGACTGCCAGGTTCAGCTTTGCAATACTTATCACATGCACTTAAGACCGGGTGACGATATTGTACGTCAGCTCGGCGGTGTCAGAAAGTTCACAGGCTGGCAGGGCCCTGTTCTCACAGACAGCGGCGGATTCCAGGTTTTTTCCCTCGCGAAGCTCCGCAATATCAAGGAGGAGGGTGTAACATTTGCTTCTCACATCGATGGTCACAAAATATTCATGGGACCTGAGGAGAGTATGCGAATTCAGTCCAACCTTGCTTCTACAATCGCAATGGCATTTGACGAGTGTGTAGAGAATCCTGCGCCTCATCAGTATGCAAAGATGTCCAGTGAAAGAACCATCCGCTGGCTTAAGCGCTGTCAGGCTGAGATGAAGAGACTGAACTCCCTCGAGACAACTCTCAATCCGAATCAGCTTCTTTTCGGTATTAATCAGGGATGTACCTATGATGATATCCGTGTCGATAACATGAAGGAGATTGCAGAGCTCGGCCTTGATGGTTATGCAATCGGTGGCCTCGCAGTAGGTGAAGAGGCTTCTGTAATGTATCACATCATCGAGCAGGTTGAGCCATTCGCTCCTGTTGACAAGATTCGTTACCTCATGGGTGTAGGTACACCTGCAAACATTCTTGAGGCAGTAAGACGAGGTGTCGATTTATTCGATTGCGTAATGCCTACAAGAAATGCCCGTCACGGTCAGCTCTTTACTCACGAGGGCGTAAGAAATATCAACAACGCAAAGTACACTCTCGATGAAAAGCCTATTGACGAGCAGTGCAACTGTCCAACCTGTCAGAAGTACACAAGAGCTTACGTTCACCACCTTTTCAAGGCAAACGAGATGCTCGGCATGAGACTTGCTGTTATGCACAATCTCTATTTCTACAACCACCTCATGCAGGATATCAGAGATGCTCTCGATAAGGGAGAGTTTGAGAATTTCTATAAGGCAAATATCGATGTAATCTCAAAAAGAATTTAAGTTTTCTCTTGATTATATCAGTTTCTTTTGATAGAATAATCAAGTCACATCTAATTTAGAAAGGATTTTACTAATATGTTCAGACCATTAAGCGCTGCTCAGGGCGGCGGATCTTCCATGATCGTAATGATTCTTGTTTATGTAGTATTTATTGCAGCTCTTTACTTCATTTTCTTCAGACCACAGAACAAGAGAAAGAAGCAGGAGGCTCAGATGAGAAACAATGCTCAGGTTGGCGATTCCATCGTAACAATCGGCGGTATTGTAGGCAGAATCGTAGCTGTTAAGGACGACGAGGATGCTGTTATCATCGAGACAGGTTCAGACCGTTCCAAGCTCAAGATTAAGAGATGGGCAATCGGCAGTGTTGAGACAGCTCAGGCTACTGAGGAGTCCAAGTAATTCCATACTAACAAAAATTTAAGGGACCGGATTTCCGGTCCCTGTTTTTATGCTCTTTTTAGTGCTTTTACAACTTCAATTACATCATTGTAGAATACAAGATCGGCAGAGCCGTCCATACTTGTCTCACTCTTGTTTATCAGCACAAGATTATCTCCTCTGAAATACCTCACAAAGCTTGCGGCAGGATAAACCACCAGCGAAGTACCTATGATTATCATCAGGTCGGCACCTGCTATCTCATCAATCGCTCTGCTTACTGTGTAATCATCAAGTCCTTCCTCATAGAGTACAACATTCGGTTTAATTGTTCCACCACATTTTTCGCACTTTGGTACACCACTATAGTTTACCACATAATCAAGGGAATAGGGAGCATGACATTTCATACAGAAGTTTTCATGTACCGTGCCATGAATTTCCATGACATTGGTGTTTTCGGCAATGCTGTGCAAGCCATCGATGTTTTGGGTAACAACCGCAACATGCTTGCCCTGTTTTTCAAGCTCTGCAAAATACAGGTGGGCCTCATTGGGCTTTGCATCTGTGAACAGCATCTTGTTTTTGTAGAAGTCATAGAACATTTCCGGGTCTCTCATAAAGAAAGAGTGGGATATGATTTCTTCAGGCCTCAGGTTCTTCTTGTATATCTCGCTGTAAAGGCCATCAGCGGAGCGGAAATCGGGAATTCCTGACGGAACACTTATTCCCGCACCTGTAAACACACAGATTCTATTTGCTTTATCAATAAGCTTTTTCAGTTCATCGATTTTCTTTTCAAAATCAGACATCTTTTTCTGCAGTTTCAACTGTTTCAGTATCTGTTATTTCTTCGGTTTCTTCTTTCTTTACTTCAGCGGTTCTGAAGTAAATCTTATTGAGTTTCTTTACCCACTCAAAATCAATATTTCCGAGATGCTCACGGCTTATTCTGTAAGCCCAGTTTCCATTTGGAACACCAGGAATGTTCATCTTTGTATCACTGCCGAAACCGCAAAGGTCCTGAATCGGTACTATGCACATGTTTGCAGGGCTTGACCAGAGTGTTCTGACAAAGGAGCGAACAGACTCAGATTTCCAGCCGCCCTCTGCCCAGTCGTTTCCTTTGAAGTCACAGTAATCGAGGGCGAACTTTTTCTGCTCAGGTGTAGCCTCCCAAAGCCAACCGAGGGTAGTGTTGTTGTCATGTGTACCTGTGTAAGCTACGGCATTTCTCGGCATATTGTGTGGAAGATGCATGTTGTCGGAGAAATCAAAAGCAAACTGCATAACTCTCATGCAGGGGAATCCTGTGTCCTCAATAAGCTTGACAACACCGTCGTCAATTATTCCCAGATCCTCGGCAATAATTCTGTCACCGCCGAATTTATCAATAACAACTTTGAAGAAGTCCATGCCCGGGCCGGGTCTCCATTCACCTTCGATGGCAGTTTCAGCCTCAAACGGAACAGCCCAGTAAGCGGAGAACGCTCTGAAGTGATCGATTCTGACTGCATCAAACAGGGTAAAGGAGGAGTTTAATCTCTCGAGCCACCAGTTATAGCCATCTTCTTTCATTGCCTTCCAGTCATAGAGTGGGTTGCCCCATTTCTGACCTAAAGCGGAGAAATAATCCGGTGGGACTCCTGCTACACACTTCGGTTCACCGTCTTCTGCAAGGTCAAAGAGATTTCTGTTGCTCCATACATCGCTGGACTGTCTTGCGACATACATAGGCAGGTCGCCGATAATCTTAACATTTTTCTCATTGGCATACGATTTTACCTCAGCCCACTGCTTGTAGAATACATACTGAATAAACTCCATGAAGAGTATTGTTTCCTCGTGTTCAACCATGAGAGCTGCAACGGTTTCTTCATCATGGAGCTTAACTTTTTCATCCTTCCAGTCAAACCATTCATCACCGAGGTTAGCCTCTTTCAGTATCATATAAAGGGCGTAGTCAGGTAACCAGAATTTATTATCTTCAGCGAATGCCTTAACCTTTTCACGGTATTCGTCATCAATTCTTGTGAATGCCTTGTAGAGAACAGGTATTCTCTTTATGTTTAAGAACTCGAAAGCCGCGGTATAAGGGTTTGCGTATTTCTGGTCAAGAAGCTCTTCTTCTGTCAGCAGACCCTCATCCTTTAATCCTTCAAGGTCGATAAAGTTCGGGTTTCCGGCAAATGCTGATATACTTGCATAAGGGGAGTTGTATATATCAGTCGGGCCAAAGGGCAGAACCTGCCACCATGTACATCCTGCTTCGGAGAGCAGGTCAATGAAATTCTTTGCGTCTTTACCGAAGGATCCGATTCCGTAATCACCCGGTAAGCTTGAAATATGCATAAGAACGCCGCTGGAGCGTTTGAACATTTAGATCAATCCTTTCGTAGTGTACCTATAAGCACACGAATTGAAAGTATTATACAATACTATTTTGATATTCTCAACAGATTTTGTTAAGATTCTACAATAATCTGAAATTTTTACTCTATGAATAGATTTAAGCTCGGAAATTTGTATATTTATTACATGATTTGTATTTTTATTTTGCCAAACGGAAGTATTTGTGATATACTTACAAAGTAATGCTGTAAAATCGGCAAAGTATCAAATTTCGC
>JAUNDK010000070.1 GCA_030526115.1 Clostridia bacterium | reverse complement strand
ATGGGCTTCCTCAATCATAAGGGAACAAACAGATTCAATGCCCGTGTTATCACAAGAAACGGTAAAATCACCAGCGAAGAGATGGCTAACATGGCTGAGGCCGCAAAACTTTACGGTGACGGTCATGTAAACTTCACAACAAGACTTACAGTAGAAATCAGTGGTGTTGAGTATGATAACATCGATGCTTTCCAGGCTCACCTTGCAAAGGCAGGTCTTGTAACAGGCGGTACAGGTAACAAGGTTCGTCCTGTTGTTGCATGTAAGGGTACAACATGCCAGTACGGTAACTACGACACAGCAGCCCTCTCCCTCGCTGCTCACAAGAGATTTTTCGAGGGATACAAGGATGTTGTTCTTCCACACAAGTTCAAGATTGCTTTCGGCGGTTGCCCAAACAACTGCGTAAAGCCTGACCTCAACGATATAGGTATCATCGGTGCGAATGTTCCACAGTATGACGAGAACAAGTGCCGTGGCTGTAAGGTATGTCAGGTAGAGAATGCCTGCCCAATGAAGGCAGCAAAGCTCGTTGACGGCAAGATGGTAATTGACAAGAATATCTGCAACAACTGTGGCAGATGCGTTGCAAAGTGTCCTTTCCACGCAGCAGACGAAGGCAAGAAGGCCTGGGCTATCACAATCGGCGGACGCTGGGGCAAAAAGGTTGCTCAGGGACAGCAGCTTACTGCTTATGCTTACAGCGAAGCTGAGGTTCTCGATATGATTGAGAAGGCTATTCTTCTCTTCAGATCTGAGGGTAAGACAGGCGAAAGATTCGCTGACACTATCAACAGAATCGGCTTTGAGAGAGCTAATGAGCTTATGCTCTCCAATGAGCTCTTTGAGCGCAAGGCAGAGATTTTAGGTCTCAACGTTGTAGGTGGCGGAACCTGCTGATTAAAACAGCATAAATTTAAGGGATGAGCGAAAACTCATCCCTTTTTCGTTTATCTTGGTTCACAATGATAGATACCATTTGTATTGAGAAGTCTTACACCGAAGCATTTATCGACTTCACCTGATTTGTATAAATCCTCCGCAGAGCCTGTAAATCTTATTTCACCCTCGTGCATGAGTATGTTTTTATCCGCATACTTCATTGCAAGTGGAATATCGTGCAGAACTGCGATTATGGATTTTCCCTTACCCACGAGCTGTTTTGAGAGTTCCATGACCTCAAGCTGATAGCGGATGTCAAGGTAAGTAAGTGGTTCATCCATGAATAGGTAGTCGGTATCCTGTGCAAGTGCCATGGCGATATACACCCTCTGCCTCTCTCCTCCGCTGAGCTCTGTGATGTTCTTGTGACGGAAATCGTCTGCGCCGACTTCTTTCAGGCATTTTGCAACGATTTCCTTATCCTCTTTTGTGTATCGACGGGGATAGTTCAGATACGGAAATCTGCCATGAAGAACAAAACGCTCCACGGAAATATCGGGGACAACTCTGTTCTGGGAGTGATATGCCATTTTCTTCGCACGGTCCCTGATGGAATAATCGGAGAGATTCTTATCATCAATTACTATCTCGCCTGAACTTATTGGTAATAATCCGAGAGCCGACTTCATAAGTGTGGATTTTCCTGATCCATTGGGGCCGATTATCACTGTGAGTTCACCTTTGTTTATCTCACAGCTCAGGTTGTTTATAACAGACCTTCTGTTATATGCCACAGAAAGAGAATTTAATTTAATCATGAATACGCCCCTTTCTTTGCTTCAGAAGAAGGACTATAAAGAACGGACCGCCTATGAATGAAAGGAGTATTCCCACCGGGAGTTCAAACGGAGCAAACAGCAGTCTTGATATTAAATCTGAGGCTGTTACCAGAAAAGCTCCCCCGAGCATGGATGATACAAGCAGGGTTTTACTCTCCTCACCGACAAAACGGCGCATAATGTGCGGCACAACAAGCCCGACAAAACTGATTATTCCGCAGAAACTGACCACAGAACCGGCAAGAGCGGCTGAAATCACAAGCAGAATAATACGGTAAACTCTGACATTAAGACCGAGGCTTAATGCCTGATCTTTGCCGAGACGGAGAACATCAAGCTCGTTACTCATTATGAGTGAAAGCAGAAGCATTACGCCTATTACTATTGCCGCAGGAATGAGCCTTTTATAGGTTACTCCGGAAAAACTGCCTATTTTGAAATCCATATAACCTGCAACGGCATTTGAATCAAAACTGATTATTGTATCTATCGCAGATGAGAATATAGCGGAAACTGCCACACCTGCGAGAACAAGGGTCATTTTGGATGCACCCGTTTTCTCGGCTATGGTAAGAACTATCATAACTGCGAGCAGAGCACCGCCAAAGGCACACAGAGGCATTAAGCTCGGCAATGCAGGCAGAAATGCATTACATAAACACACCGCAAAGCCTGCTCCGGAATTAACACCTATGATATGAGGTGCGGACAAAGGATTGTTCAGAACAAGCTGAATAATTACTCCTGAAACTGCAAGGGCCGCGCCTGCAACAATACATGCAAAGGTACGTGGAAGTCTTGTATAGCGTATAATATTCGCATGGGAAAAGCTGATTTCTCCACCTGTGAAGAATGCAAAAATTTCTTTCAATGGTATGCGAACAGCGCCCAGTAAAATACTGAGCACTGCGGTAATAAGCAATAGTACGGAAAGAACTATGAATAGTATTCTTTTTTTATTTGTAGAGTATCTCTGCGAGCTGCTCATAGGCTGTTCCCCATTCTGCATTTGGTTTCAGGTTGTAGAGCTTATAATCGAGGACATGATAGTTGCCGTTCTTTACTGCGGAAAGAGTATTCCATGCAGGATTTGAAAGGAGAGTATCGTTTAACATCTTCTCGGAATCAGCATTGCTTGGCCCGTGGTAAACAACGAAGATATACTCGGGATCTGCTTCCATGATGGTCTCAAGGCTTAAATTCTCGAGGAGAGAATCGTACTCATCAGCGATGTTTACACAGTCTAAATCTGAAGTGATTGCTGAAAGAACGCTGTCATCACTTCCCTTTGCCTTTACGGATGAGGAAGTTACTCTTAAACAACACACAGTAGGCTTTGATCCGTCTGAGAGAGCTTTGGCCGCATCGACCTTCTCTTTGATTTTTGTTCCGTTTGTCTCAAAAGCCGCTTTATCACCTGTGATATCTGTCATGGAATCGAGAACACGGAGGTAATCGTCAAAGCTCTGAACATCGTAGTAAACTACTGTAATGCCGGCATTTGTAAGGGTTTCCTCCATCTCAACATTGGATGTTGTATTTGTACTTGCAATAACAAGGTCAGGTTCCGACTCAAGAAGAATCTCAAGGTTAGGCTCTTTGATTTCTCCTAAATTCATAACGGATTCATCGAGGTTTAAATCAAAGTTTCTCCAGGTATCGTCCGCTGTGGCAACGATAGAATCTTTACCGCCGGCAAGGCACCACATATCCGCAAAACTGCCTATCATACAGGCAACACGGTTTGCGGACTTGACCTCTACCTCTCTGCCTGCATCATCTGTAAGCTTTATTGTTTCGGATACGGAAGCGGATGAACTTGTTTCGCCTGACACTTCTTTTTCGTTTGCAGAACATGCTGTAAAGCATAAAGCCAATACAGCAACGAGAAATACTGATACTAATTTCTTAATCATTTGTAAAACTCCTAAAATATAAAACTGTTCAGTTATAATAACATAAACCGTACTTTTAGTAAACAAAAAACTAAGGTCTGCCCATAAAAAGCAGACCCGTTATTTTATACTTTTTCAAGACGGGCAAAATTTGCCATGAGTTTCTTTGTTCCGACTTTCTCGAAAGCTATCTCAAGGAGAGAATCGTTGCCCATGGTGGAAACAGAAAGTATCACACCCTGTCCGAATGTTTTGTGCATTACAGTATCACCTGGATTATAGGTTCCTGCCGGTGTCGGCTTGACCTTAGGTGGTGCACTGAAACCGCTGGCTGCAAAGGCTGTCTTGGTGCTTGCAGGCTTGCTCTGTGCAGATGAGAAGTTCGGTGTGGAGAACATGGATGAGAAAGACATTCTCTGACGGGAGTACTTTCTCTCGATAAGCTCTGTAGGAATCTCCTCTGCAAAACGGGAAATACGGTTGCGGTTTGTCTGACCGAATACTATTCTCTGCTCTGCGTTGAAGATGTAGAGTTTCTGCTTTGCTCTTGTCACGGCAACGTAGGCAAGTCGGCGTTCTTCTTCAACCTCAGAGGGATTATAGAAAACAGACTGACCCGGGAAAACATTTTCTTCCCAGCCCGGTAAGAATACAACCGGGAACTCGAGACCCTTTGCGGAATGTATAGTCATGAGGACTACTGTATCCGCTTCGTTATCATAGTTATCGATATCTGTGATGAGGGCGATTTCTTCGAGGAAGTCTGTGAGATTGCCACCCTCTTCTTCGTAACGGACGATGTTGGAAGAAAGTTCCTTTACGTTCTCGATTTTATCCTCTGCACGCTCGGGGTCGGAGGTCTTGAGATATGAAAGATAGTTTGTTCTGTCAAGTATCTCGTTATATACATCATTGATAGTCTTTTCTTCATCCTCGAGCATCTCTGTGAGTTCGTCAATCATCTTAGTGAACTCTTTTAGCTTGTTGGCGGCTCTTGAGAGTGCAGGGAAATCCTCAGCATGGCGCATGACCTCATATAGGGTCTCTCCTATCTGCTGGGCAATCTCTGCGGCAACATCAACGGAGCGGTCGCCTATGCCTCGTTTTGGTGTGTTTATAATACGTCTTAAACGGATTTCGTCATCGTGGTTATTGATGAAACTGAGGTATGCGAGCATATCCTTGATTTCGGCACGCTCATAGAAACGGAGACCACCTAAAATTCTGTGAGGTACGCCCTGCTTTGCAAACATACGCTCAAAGGAAAGGGACTGGGAGTTCATTCTGTAAAGAACCGCATAATCGGAAAATTTTCTTTCCTCGGAAACGCCTTTGAGAATTTCCTGGGCGATTTTGTCAGCCTCGTCCTGCTCGTCAGTGGCTGTCATCATGACAATCTTGTCGCCTGCGCCGTTGTCTGTCCAGAGGTTCTTACCCTTACGCTCTGTATTGTTCTCAATGATGGCATTTGCGGCATCGAGAATATTCTGAGTGGAGCGGTAGTTCTGCTCGAGGCGAATTACCTTTGCACCGCTGAAGGTGTTCTCAAAGCTCATGATGTTTTCAATAGTAGCACCACGGAACTTGTAGATGGACTGGTCGTCATCACCGACTACGCAGATGTTCTGTGAACGCTCTGCAAGGAGCTTTACAAATCTGTACTGGGCATGGTTGGTATCCTGATACTCGTCAACCATGAGATAACGGAAACGATTCTGATAATAATCGAGAACATCGGGATTTTCCTCGAAAAGTCGGACTGTATTAACGATGAGATCGTCAAAGTCCATGGCATCGGCGTCACGAAGCCTTTTCTGATACAAATCGTAGCAGCGGGCTATCTGCTTTAAACGATAGTCTTCCCCTGCCTGAGACATGAACTCCTGTACGGAAACAAGGCTGTCCTTTGCACGGGAAATCTCACCGAGTACAGACTTTATCGGGAATGCCTTATCTGAAATATCGAGCTGTTTCATACAGTCCTTCATGAGGCGCTTCATATCATCGGTATCATATATTGTGAAGTGAGAAGTATAACCTAAACGGTCGGCATCACGGCGAAGCATTCTTGCACAGCTTGAATGGAATGTGGATGCCCATATATCGTTGCCGTTCTCCTCGCCGAGCATATTGCAGAGACGCTCTTTGAGCTCGCCTGCCGCCTTATTTGTAAAGGTGATTGCCATAATCTTCCAAGGAAGGCATGCGGAAACAGAAATATGCTTTACGGTTTCATCCGGGAGTTTCTCGTCGTTTTCGAGGAACTCTCGCATATTGTTTACATCTTCTTCTGTTACTTCATCCTGAACAAAAGTGCTGTTGTATGCCTTGCCGTATTTGATAAGGTTTGCGATTCTGTTTACAACAACGGTGGTCTTTCCGGAACCAGCACCTGCAAGAATGAGAACAGGTCCGTCAGCTGTAAAAACAGCCTCCCTCTGCATGGGATTCATTCGCTTGAATTCTTTTTCGAGAACCTTCTTTCGAAGTTCTATAAACTCTTCTTTTCTTGTAATCTCTAACATTGTAATTCCTTTTCCAAAATATCAATCTTCTTAAATTCGTGCTACTTATTCTACTATATTTCCCCTGATAATTCAAGTAAATTAACAGCAAAAGCGGTACGTTTGTTCGCCTGAATATATAAAGAAAAATCTGCTCTGTGAGCGTGACTTAATCACAGAGCAGATATAATTTCAATTATTCATTTACAAGTGTGGATGCATAGGAGATTGCATCATCAATGTGGCTGCGGAAGTTCTCCTTGCCAATCTTTCTGATGAAGCCGGACTTCTGCATTGTCTTGTATGGCTGTTCGTTTACATGGGAGAATACCATCTGAACACCCATCTTCTCGCATCTCTCGTGGAGTTCTTCGAGGGAGTGCATTGCTGTTGCATCGAGAGCAGGAACGCCTCTCATTCTGATGATGAGAACCTTTGTGAAATCCTTGAGTGTGATTTCGGCAATCTTGTCTGCCATACCGAAGAAGAGCGGTCCGTTAATCTCATATACTCTTACGAACTGAGGAATAACCTTGAGTGCTGTTGCATCAGGATCATTCTCCTCATCAAAGTACTTCCAGCCCTTAATCTCGGACTCGTCGGAAACTCTCTTCATGAAGAGAACAACAGCGGCAATCATGCCAACCTCAATAGCAACAACGAGGTCGAAGATTACTGTGAGGAGGAATGTTACAACAAGAACAAGAATATCGGATTTTGGAGCTGTCTTACAGAGGTTTACGAAAGTTCTCCAGCCGCACATGTTATATGCAACCATGAAAAGTATTGCTGCAATGCATGGCATAGGGATAAGTGCTGCATAAGGCATGAGAGCAATGAGAACAACGAGGAGTACTACGGAGTGAACCATACCTGCGATAGGTGTACGTCCACCGTTCTTGATGTTGGCGGCTGTTCTTGCGATTGCGCCTGTTGCAGGGATACCACCGAAGAGAGCGGAACCCATGTTGCCTATACCCTGTGCCACAAGCTCCATGTTGGAGCGGTGCTTTGAACCGACCATGCCGTCTGCAACAACACAGGAAAGCAGAGACTCGATAGCTGCGAGTATGGCGATTGTGAAACCGTCACCAAGTTCTGATGTGATAATCTCACCTGTAATCTTTGGGAAGTGGAACTTTGGAAGCGCACTGCTGATTGTGTAAAGATCACCGATGGTGTTAACATTCATGTTGAGGAACTTAACCATTGCGATACCGACAAAAACAGCGATGAGAGAACCCGGAATCTTCTGGGAAATCTTTGGCCATACAATGAGAATTGCAAGACATACTGCTCCGACCACGAAAGCCTGCCAGTTAAATGTACCAAAGTTTGCTGCAACTGCTTCGATTTTCTCCATGGTCTCGATTGGCTTTTCTCCATTCAGATATGTAAGACCGAAGAAATCTTTGAGCTGGCCGATTACGATTGTAACAGCGATACCTGCTGTAAAACCGGTTGTAATTGTAAATGGAATGAAACGAATGAGTGAACCCAGACGGAGAAGACCCATCGCAATAAGAATAATACCCGCAATAATTGTTGCTACAATAAGGCCATCCATACCATTCTTGGCAACGATACCCGCTACTATGGTAGCAAATGCGGCTGTAGGACCGGCAATCTGAACGCGGCTTCCACCAAAGAGTGAGATAAGGAAACCAGCGATGATTGCAGTGTAAATACCCTGCTCAGGGCCTACACCTGACGCAAGAGCCAGTGCAATTGAGAGTGGAAGAGCAATAATTGCAACGATAATACCCGCAATTATGTCTTTGACAAACTGTTCTTTTGAGTAGCTTTTCATGACAGAGAAAAGCTTCGGCTTAAGTTTTTCTTTCTGCATTTTATTAATCCTCTTTATAATATATAAAATAGCTTTGATATTATAGTACAAAAAAACAGCTTATACAATGTAAATAAAACGACAAGTTCACTTTTGTATAAATAGACAGAAAATTTTAATTCATAAAAGTATAATTTGATGTTTTCTAAACATTGCCTGCCTCAGATAATTCATAAAAATGCAGGATTTGAGCGTTTTTCTTTCATATTATGCATTGAATTTATTATTTTTGTTGACTTATTGCGAAAAATCATGGATAATATATTAGGTTATTTTTGTGTATAAGTACACATCACAGAAAGAAGGAAATTGCATTATGACAAAAATTCCAATGACTACTCCACTCGTAGAGATGGACGGAGACGAAATGACAAGAGTTCTCTGGAAAGAGATCAAAGATATTCTTATTCTTCCCTTTGTTGACTTAAAGACTGAGTACTACGACTTAGGTCTTGAGTACAGAGAGCAGACAAAAGATCAGGTTACTGTTGATTCCGCTATGGCAACAAAAAAGTATGGCGTTGCAGTTAAGTGTGCTACTATCACACCAAACGCGGCAAGAGTCAAGGAATACAACCTCACAGAAATGTGGAAGTCTCCTAACGGTACAATCAGAGCTATTCTTGACGGCACAGTTTTCAGAACCCCTATTCTTGTAAAGGGTATTACTCCTTACATTCCTACATGGACAAAACCTATCACCATTGCAAGACATGCTTACGGTGACGTTTACAAGAACACAGAGATGAAGGTTCCTGCAGACAGCAAGGCTGAGCTTGTTGTAACAGACAAGGACGGAAACGAAACAAGAGCCCTCATTCACGATTTCAAGACACCGGGTATTATTCAGGGTCTCCACAACATTGACGAGAGCATTGAGAACTTTGCCCGTTCCTGCTTCAACTTTGCCCTTGACAGCAAGCAGGATCTCTGGTTTGCAACAAAGGATACAATCTCAAAGCAGTATGACCACAGATTCAAGGATATCTTCGCTGAGATTTATGAGAAGGATTACAAAGAAAAGTTTGAGGCTGCAGGTATCGAATACTTCTACACCCTCATTGATGATGTTGTTGCCCGTGTTGTAAGAAGCAACGGCGGTTACATCTGGGCATGCAAGAACTATGACGGCGACGTTATGAGTGACATGCTCGCAACTGCTTTCGGAAGCCTTGCTATGATGACATCCGTACTTGTTTCCCCTGAAGGAAACTATGAGTACGAGGCTGCCCACGGCACAGTTCAGAGACATTACTACAAGTACCTCAAGGGTGAGGAGACATCAACAAACTCCGTTGCCACTATCTTTGCATGGAGCGGAGCCCTCAGAAAGAGAGGCGAACTTGACGGTAATGATGCCCTCGTTGATTACGCAAACAAGCTCGAAAAGGCTACTATCGATACAATTGAGAACGGTGTTATGACAGGTGACCTTTACGCCATGTCTACACTTGAGAACAAAAAGAAGGTTAATTCCGAAGAGTTCCTTTATGCTATCGGTGAAACTCTCAGGAATCTTTATAACTAAACCACAAACCACTATTATTCAGTTTCGGAGAATGAGATGACAAACAAAAGCAACATTTCAATGTCGGTAATCAGAAGACTTCCCAGATATTACAGATATCTCAGAGATCTTGAGAAATCCGGTATTGTAAGAGTATCATCAAAAGAGTTATCAGTCAGAATGGGCTTTACCGCCTCTCAGATAAGACAGGATTTCAACTGTTTCGGAGGTTTCGGTCAGCAGGGTTACGGTTACTCTGTTTCAAACCTGAGAGAAAGAATCGGTGAGATTCTCGGTGTTGCCAACTTAAAAAAGTGTGTGCTCATAGGTGCAGGTAACCTCGGACGAGCGCTTCTTTCCATTGATTTTTCCCAGATGGGCTTTGATCTCGTGGGTATTTTCGATACAAACACTGATATTATCGGTAAGGAAGTGCGCGGTTACAAAGTTTACGGCACAGAGATTATCGCTGAATTCTGCGCAAGAGAAAAGCCGGAAATGGCAATAATCTGTACCCCTACCGACAGTGCCGAGGAAATATGCGACACCCTGTTTGAAAACGGAGTGAATGCTTTCTGGAACTTCTCTCACTATGACATTTCCATGAAACACCCTGAAGCAATGGTTGAAACCGTTCATCTTAACGATAGCATTATGACATTAAGCTATCTCCTTGACGAAACACAATAAAAAAACAAACCCGACAGAGTACTGATTATCAGAAACCCTGTCGGGATTTTTTATGCTGTTTTATGCCTCGACAAATTCATATCTGCCGTCTTCGTATTTACATACATAGGATTTGTGGGCGGTAATTATACCCTCCAGTATTTTTTCGGAAATGGCGTCTTCAAGGTTTGACTGGATTGCACGGCGAAGCGGTCTTGCTCCGTAGACATCGTCAAAACCGGCATCTGCAATAGCTTCAAGGGCGGATTTCTCGAATGTCATATCGATGTCCATATCCCTGAGCTTTGAAGAAAGAGAACGGAGCATATACTCAGCAATGCGGCATATCTCCTCTTTTGTGAGATTGTGGACCA
>JAUNDK010000069.1 GCA_030526115.1 Clostridia bacterium | reverse complement strand
ACATAAGTCCCGCAACCTGCTCAATGGAAAGTCTCTTTGCGAGGTCGTCGGCTCTTTCAGCGGCTGAAAGACGCCAGTCCTCATAAGGAAGAAGCTCGCCTGTTTTTGCGAGATCCTTGAATTTCAAACCATCCTTCTCGATGATTTTTACGCCTGACTCAGGGTCATAACCGAGAGTAGGTCCGTTTTCCTGCTCCACAAGGTTAAAACCATAGGGAGTCTTCTTTTCATCACACATCTTATATTTACCTCCGTAATAAATAAGAGATTACCTATATAATTATAAACAATAATCGGAAATTTTTGCAATTAAATAATAAGTGGTTCAATTTGTGAAATATCACGAAATAAAGATTGACTTTTTTTCCGTTAGTCTGATATAATGGGATGTAATAAGGAGTGAGATTATGTATATCTATTATCCAAGCTGTAATTTTACAAAGCTTTTTCCCGATACGGCAAAGAAAATAAGGTCATATCTGCAAACCCAGCCTGATGTAAAAATTGCTGGTTGCTGTCATAAAACTTTTGATATGGCAGAAGGCGGTGATATTATCATCACTGTATGCAACAGCTGTATGAGAGTGCTGGAAGAAATAACCGATGACAAAGAGATTATCAGCCTGTATGAGTTTCTTCTGACAAGGGATAAATTCCCATGGCCGGATTTAAACGGTGAGAGTATTACTTTGCAGGACTGCTTCAGGGCAAGGGGTAAGCATGGGCTTCACAATGCCGTCAGAAACTGTATGGAGAAAATGAATATCAGTATAGTGGAGATGGAAAATAATCGTGACGAAGAAGATTATGACGGAAGTTTCCGTCTGCACAATCCGTACCCGCAGAATCAGAAAGAAGCTCCCAAATACTTTAAAGATTATCTTCCGAATTACGTTACACCTATGCCTGAGGAAGAATGGATAAACGAATTCAGAAAACACGCAGAACTGTACACAACCGATAAAGTTGTATGCTACTGCAATACCTGTACCACAGGGGCAAAGCAGGGCGGTGCGAATGCTGTTCATCTTGCGGAGCTTATATTCCCGTAACTTGACAAAACACAATTTACTGATATAATTACTTCGATAACTGCAGGAAGCAGTACAAAATGCAGAAGCATTCAGACTTATTAAATATTTTATTTTCAGGTGTGCTATGAAGGCGCACAATCTTCTGATGGGGATTGTGCGTCTGCTTTTTATGCGCATTTTTGAAGAAAGGAAAGAAAATGAAAAAACTTTTCACACTTATTTCTGTGCTGGTGCTGGTTTTCTGCATGGCTTCATTCACAGCGGGCGCAGAGGAAACCACTCTTGTTTACGGTTCCGGCGACTACACAAGAATCAACCCTGCCATGGACGAACACTGCGAGATTAATGTTCTTCTTTTTGACGGTCTCACAGACCACGACGGTGATGGCTCCGTAATCCCACGCCTTGCAAAAAGCTGGGACTACGACGAAGAGAATCTCACTTATACTTTCCACCTTGAAGAGGGCGTAAAGTGGCATGACGGCGAAGCCTTCACAGCAGAGGATGTAAAGTTCACATTCGAGGGAATTATGAACCCTGAGAACGGCTCCGAGAATGCACCTAACTACGAAGAAGTAAAAGAAATAAATGTAATAGATGACTACACAGTTGAATTCAAACTCACAGAAGTGAACACAGCTTTTCTTGAATACATGACTATGGCAATCATGCCAAAGCACCTTTTAGAGGGTGAGGACTGGCAGAGCTCCGATTATTTCCGTGCTCCTGTGGGAACAGGTCCATATATGCTTGAAAGCTGGGACGAGGGTCAGTCAATAGTAATGGTTAAGAACGAAGATTATTTCGCAGGCCCTGCAAATATCGATGTGCTTGTTTTCAAGATTGTCCCGGATGACACAGCCAAGGCTATGCAGTTAAAGTCCGGAGAGCTCGACCTTGCTCAGGTTACACCAAAGGACTCAAAGAACTTTGAAGGTGATTCCGACTACACTGTTTACGATATGACAACATCCGACTATCGTGGAATACTTTACAATTTCTGGAACGAATACTGGCAGGAGAATGCAGACTTAATTCCTGCAATAAACTATGCCATTGACAGACAGGCTGTTCTTGACAGTGTGCTTCTCGGATGCGGTGATGTTGCTTACGGTCCGCTTCAGAGAAACAGGTATAATTACGAGGATGTAAACCACTACGATTATAACCCTGAGAAAGCATGCGAACTTCTTGAAGAAGCAGGCTGTGTAAAGGATGAAGACGGTTACTACACAAGAAATGGGGAGAGAATCAGCTTCACCATAAATGCAACACCGGGTGACCAGGTTCGTATAGACATGGCCCAGATTGCGGCTACAGAATTACAGGCAATCGGCCTCGATGTAAAGGCAAATGTTCCTGCCGGCGGAATCGACTGGGGCGGACAGGAGTGCTGTATCATAGGCTGGGGCTCTCCGTTTGATGCCGATGACCACACATACAAGGTATTCGGTACAGACAAGGGTGCGAACTACTCAGGCTATTCCAATAAAATGGTTGATGAATATCTCCTCAAAGCCCGTCAGACAGATGACGAAAATGAGAGAGCTGAAAACTACGCAGAGTTCCAGAAGGTTATTGCGGAAAATCCCGCATACACATTCTTCTGCTACATAGATGCAATGTATGTAGGAAACAACAGCATTAAGGGAATTGCGACAGATACAGTTCTCGGCCACCACGGTGTCGGAATATTCCGGAATGTCTGCGATTGGACAATAAACTGATATAATTTTACCTCATCAGTCACTTCGTGACAGCTTCCCCAGAGGGGAAGCCCAAAAATATGGTTTCGGAAAGGGGTGAGCCTCAGTGAAAAACTTAATAAAAAGAGTGCTGTCTTTTGTGCTTTGCATATTTGTTCTTTCTGTGGTGGTATTTACCATGTCAAGGCTCGCTCCCACAGATCCTCTGCAGTCCTATTACGGTGACAGAACCGAGAAGATGAGCGTGCAGGAGAAAGAAGAAGCAAGGGAAAAGCTCGGGCTTAACGATTCAATTCCAACCCAGTATGTGAGGTGGATAAAATCTGCCCTGCAGGGTGATTTCGGTATCTCTTATAAATACAAACAGGATGTAACCGAAGTTATATCAAAGAGAGCCATGAATACGGTAATACTCGGTGGTCTCGGTTTTGTGCTGACATTTCTTGGGGCGTTGCTTCTCGGTGTAATATGTGCTGTTTTTGAGGACAGACTTTTTGATAAACTGCTGTGCAGGTTCGGTACGCTTTTAAGCTGTATTCCGGAGTTCTGGCTTTCACTCATACTGATATTCGTGTTTGCTGTTATGTTGAAAATTCTCCCTTCCGGCGGTGCTTATTCCATTCGCCACGAGAAGGATGTCACAGACAGAATAGAGCATCTCATTCTTCCCCTTACAGTGGTTGTGTTCAGCCACCTTTGGTATTATGCCTATCTTATCCGCAACAGAATACTCGAGGAATTCAGGGAGGACTATGTGCGCCTTGCAAAAGCAAAAGGACTCGGCAAAGGGAAGATAATTATCAGCCATTGTCTGAGGAACATCATGCCCACATATATAAGCCTTATGGCAATAAGTGTTTCCCATATTCTTGGTGGCACATATATTGTGGAGATGGTTTTCAGTTACCCGGGACTCGGCACTCTCTCCTATGAAAGCGCAAGGTACTCCGACTATAATCTTCTGATGCTTTTGTGCCTTATGAGCGGCGCTGTCGTTATGCTGTGCAGTTCACTCGGAAGATTCGTCAGCGAAAAGCTCGACCCGAGAATAATCTCCGACAGAAATACCACAGTACTTCCCGGGGAGGTGGGCGAATGAACAGAGAAAAATTCACCCATATCGGAATAACCAAAGAAGATAATATCACAAAGATAAAAAAGAAACCCGTCAGAGGTTTTCCGATAGTTTCGGCGGCAATACTCTTTGTTGTTTTCGTTATGTGTGTGTTTGCCGATTTAATCGCCACCCATGACCCTGCTGAGCTTAACCTTATGGCGTTCTCTCTCGCACCGTGCAGAGAATATATCTTCGGTACCGATAACCTTGGCAGAGATGTGTTCTCGTGTCTGCTTTACGGCGGAAGAATTTCGCTTATCACAGGCTTACTGTCCACAGCCATATCCACATTTATCGCCATGGTTTACGGAACCTTAAGCGGACTTGCACCAGACTTTCTCGATAAAATCCTTATGCGCTTTGCGGAGATTCTGCTCAGTATTCCGTCTTTGCTTACGGTAATATTCGTGCAGGCTGTTATCGGCGAGGCAAGTGTGATATCCATATCCTTTGTAATCGGAATTACAAGCTGGTTCAGCATGGCGAAGATAATACGCACAGAGGTGCGAAGAATAAGAAACAGCGATTTCGTGCTTGCATCGAAGGCTCTTGGCGGAAGTTTTTTCCACATACTCATTAAGCACCTTGCGCCGAATTTCATTCCGTCCATAATGTTCATGGTGGTTATGAACATACGCTCGGCAATTGCTTCTGAGTCGGCACTCAGCTTTATGGGGCTCGGTTTACCGCTGGAGGTAGTCTCTCTCGGCTCCATGTTAAGCCTTGCCCAGAATGCGCTTATGTCACGCCAGTGGTGGATTATCGTAGTTCCCGGAGTTTATCTTGTCATGATACTCATGTCCGTTACGGAGTTCGGAAACTACCTGAGAAAAAGCGCAAACAGAAAAGATTCCATGCTGTAACAGCCTGATATTTGTGCAAGTTTTTTGCCCTTAAATTCTTTACAAAGTCAGATTCTGATGATATAATACCAAAGCTACCCAGGCCTCGGTACAGGGACACACCTTTATCCCCCAACTGTGACCTTGGGCAAATATTATTACATTAGCAGTGAAATAACTGCGGAAAAGGTGGCAAATTATGCTTAAAGAAGAAAAGATTGCTATTATCGAAAAGTACGCTACACACGAGGGTGACACAGGTTCCCCAGAGGTTCAGATCGCTCTTCTCACAAAGAGAATCAACGACCTCACAGATCACCTCAGAACACACAAGAAGGACCACCACTCCAGACGTGGCCTCTTAAAGATGGTTGGTCAGAGAAGATCTCTCCTCAAGTACCTCACAAAGGTTGACATCGAGAGATACAGAAAGATTGTTGCTGAGCTCGGTCTCCGTAAGTAATCTTTGCGAAATTTTCGAGATAATTGAGCCTTGGATAATTCCGAGGCTCTTTTTCTTTAAGAAATTCACAGCGCTTTAACACAAAGCGCATAAAATGGTATATAATTAAAGCTATCAATTCTAAGGAGAATAAGCATGCCTGCCAATATAGATGAAGTTATAAAGGTTGAAAAACTTACCAAGATATATGATTTTGAGGGAACAGAAGCCACAACGGTTCTTGATGATGTCAGCTTTGTTCTGCACAGGGGCGAAAGCCTCGGATTTATCGGTGAATCCGGTTCCGGTAAAAGCATACTGATGAAATGCATAGGTGCAAGGGGAAGAGTTACCAAAGGTAAAATCTACCTCAACGGTAAAAACATCACCCACAGAAAGATGAAGTTCCTTGTAAAGCGCACCCAGCGAAAAATTCAGACAGTAACCCAGATTGCCAACATGAGTTTCGAGCTCGATAAGCACGTTGACAGGGTTATTGCAGATGCCCTCGTACAGTCCGGCATAAAAAGAAGTGAAGCAAAGCTCAGAGTGCCTGAGGTGTTAAGCTATTTCGGTCTTGATCCCGATTACGCTGATATGTTCCCTTATGAGCTTTCCGGTGGTCAGTGCCAGAGGGTTGCCCTTGCAAAGTGCCTTACTGTAAATCCGGAGGTTGTAATTTTTGACGAGGCCCTCTCATCCCTCGATTCATCATCACAGATTGCCCTTATGAACATAATCAAAGAGGAGAAAGAAAAGCGCAATCTTTCCTATATGATAATCTCCCACGATTTACGCATGATAAGCGAATTATGCGACAGGGTACTTGTTATGCAGGAGGGTAAGATTGTCGAGGAGGGAACACCTGAAGAAATAATCAATAATCCTAAGCTTCCCTACACAAAGGAACTGGTGGATAATCTGATGGAGAGTGTGTTCTGATGGCGAATATAGTTAATTTCAGAGAACAGCTTTTCGAGAAAATCAGAAATGATGAAAAGCTTAACGAAAACATAATCATAGCAGATAACGGCAACCTGTATTTTTCACTTAATGATGAACACATTGAATATCACATAGAGGCAAACACCGTTGTAAGATTCGGCAAAGATTCTTCAGATATGCAGGAGAAGAAATTTCCCACAGAAGATTCCGCTCTGCACTACTTTTTTGTATCATGCGAGGCTTATCTTGCCCACTGTGAAAATGACGGAAAAGAAGGTTCACTCTCAAAGCTTTTTACTGTTATTCTCACAGTATCTTTTTTCATGCTTCTCGGGGCTGCTGTGCTGATGTTTATCGGCTTTAAGTGGGGATTTTTCCTCTCACTGCCGATGTTTGTATGTGTGGCTGTTTTAATGCGAAAAAAAGACCCGAAGAAACAAAATAATTCATAAAATTCACTTGCATTTTATGTGCAAGTGTGATAAACTCTTGACAGTAAATATTTCAGAAAGGCGAAAGAGCGGAACCCCACCGCTCTTTCGTTTGTTATATAAGCAGATTGAATGTAAATTTATTACGAGGTGATACATAATGGCAGAAGAAATTATGAAGCCGAAGAAGGAGAAAAAGCTCAGCACAACAGAGTTTGTCTGGCAGCTGGCACAGCCCGAGGCGGAAAAGCTCGGCCTCGAAATCTGGGATGTCACTTACAAGAAAGAGGGAGCAGACTGGAACCTCTGCATCTATATCGATAAAGAGGACGGCATCAATATTGATGACTGTGTAAATCTCACTCATGCGGTTAACCCGCTTCTTGACAAAGAGGAGCCGATTAAGGGTGCCTATAACTTCGAGGTTTCCTCACCGGGACTCAACAGAAAGCTCACAAGAAAAGAGCACTTTGAGAAGCTCATGGGCGCACCGCTCAGAGTAAAGCTCATCCGCCCTATGGAGGACGGTGTAAGAGAGATAGAGGGCGACCTCATCGGTGTTGCCGACAACGGCGACTTCGAGCTCAAGCTCAACGAGGAGACAAGCATTACTTTCACAAAGAAAGAGTGTTCATCCGTTGTCCTTATGGACGATGATTTCTAATTAAAAAATCACGCTGTAAAATTTCTTGTTTTACGGCATACTATAATACAGAAAGGTTTGGTCGGAAAAAATGGCAAAGAGAAAAATTCAGGAACCTTCACAGATCGAGCAGATCTTAACAGCTCTCGAAGAGCTCGAGAAGGAGAACAATATTCCTAAGGATTATATGATGGAGAAGATTGAAAAGGCTATCTCCACAGCATGTAAGAACAACTACGGAAACGAAGATGTTTCTTTTGATTACGGCGAAGACGGCAAGGGCTTCAACGTTTACCTTAACTACACAGTTATCGATGATGATTTCGAGAATATGGATCCCAACAAGCATATCTACACAGATATTGCTCAGGAGAAGTATGGCAAGCTTGTTGAGCCGGGCGATGTTGTAAGAGAGAAAATCGATACAAAGGAATTCGGTCGTATTGCAGCTCAGACAGCAAGAAACATCATCCGTCAGGGCATCCGTGACAGCGAGAGAGGCCAGATGATGGCTGAGTTCAACGACAGAAAGCAGGAGCTTGTTTCCGCACTCGTTGACAGAATCGATCCAAAGACAGGTGCGCTCACAGTTCGCATCGGCAAGAGCGAGGCTGTTCTTCCTGAGAAGGAGCTTATCGGTACAGAGAACATCAAAGAGGGCGACTACATTCAGGTTTATATCGCAGAGGTCAGAGAGGGCGACAGAGGTCCGAGAGCTGTTATCTCCAGAACTCACCCTGATTTCGTTAAGAGACTTTTCGAGAAAGAAGTACCTGAGATTTTTGACGGTATCGTTGAAATCAAGGGCGTAAGCCGTGAGGCCGGTTCCAGAACAAAGCTCGCTGTTCTCTCCCATGATGAGAACGTAGATGCAGTAGGTGCCTGCATCGGTCCAAGAGGTACAAGAGTCGAGAACATTGTCAAGGAGCTCGGCGGTGAGAAGATTGACGTTATCGAGTACAGCGAAGATCCTGCAAAGTTTGTTGCAGCTGCACTTTCCCCTGCAAAGGTTGTAAGTGTAGAGGTTGCCGAGGACGGCACACAGAGCTGCAAAGCTACTGTTCCGGATCACCAGCTTTCACTCGCTATCGGCAACAAGGGTCAGAATGCCCGTCTCGCAGCAAAGCTTACAGGCTGGAAGATAGACATCAGACCGGAGAGCGGATTCTACGGAGAATAATCACAGATGAAACAGAGAAAAATTCCAATGCGCCAGTGCACAGGCTGTGGTGAAATGAAGCCTAAAAAAGAGCTGGTCAGGGTAGTAAAGGCACCGGAGAAAACCGATGAAAACGGAAATGTAACCGGCGGTGAAGTATCACTTGATCTCACCGGCAAAAAGGCCGGCAGAGGAGCCTATGTGTGTCATGACATCGAGTGCCTCAGAAAGGCAAGAAAAACAAGAAAGCTTGAGAGAGCTTTCTCATGCAAGATTCCCGATGAGGTTTATGACAGCATGGAAGCTGAAATGGCAGAATAAGGAAGTGGCATCATGAAAGAGAAATTTCTTAACATGATGGGTCTTTGCAGAAGGGCCGGAAAGCTTGTGTGGGGATATGATTCCTGCGTTACAGCAGTAAAAGACGGTACCGCAAAGGGGCTTATTGCCGCATCTGACATTTCACCAAAAACACTTAAAAATCTGAAATTTGAAGGCGACAGGGCAAAACTTGAAACAGTTACGGTTTCTGTCGAAACAATAGAGCTGAGCTACGCAGTGGGCAAAAGAGCCGGAGTTTATGCGGTTCTTGATGAAGGATTCTTCAAGAAGCTGAAGGAGCTCGCAGAACACCAGGGAAAGGATGCGGAATAAATCCGCAGAAGGTGAATTTATGGCTAAAAAGTATTTAGTACGTGAAGTAGCAAACGATTTCGGTGTAGACCAGAAGGAAGTCGTAGAGATTGTAAACAAATATACAGGCGAAACAAAAAAGCCTTCCCAGTCTCTCGAAGAGGCTGAACTCAACATTGTTTTTGACAGCATGACTCAGAACAACAAGGTTGATAACTTCAATGCTTATTTTGCATCCGCAAATGAGCCTGAAGAGAAGGAAGAACCAAAGCAGGAGCCTGCAAAGGCAGAGAAAAAACCTGCAAAGAAAACAGAGAAGAAGCCTGCAGCGCCAAAGGCAGAGGCAAAGACAGAGCAGAAGGATAACGCTCCAAAGGCAAGAAACCAGCAGGGCGACCGTCCTCAGAGAAACAATCAGAACGGCGAGAGAAGAAATGACAACCGCCAGCAGGGCGACCGTCCTCAGAGAAACAATCAGAACGGTGACAGACCATTTAACCGTGACAACAGAAACGGTGACCGCCCACAGAGAGACGGCCAGAGAAACGGCGACAGACCATTTAACCGTGACAACCGCCAGCAGGGTGACCGTCCACAGAGAAACAATCAGAACGGTGACAGACCGTTTAACCGCGATAACAGAAACGGCGACCGCCCACAGAGAGACGGCCAGAGAAACGGTGACAGACCGTTTAACCGTGACAACAACAGACAGGGTGGCTTTGACAGATTCAACAAGACAGCCGCTCCGGCAGTTCAGGAGCCTGAGGTAAAGGAAGTACACGTAAAGCGTGAGCTTAACAAGAACACAGCACCTTCCGCTCCGAAGAAGAGAGAAGAGCATCGTCCTGCACAGGCAAGAGAGAAGCAGGAGACAATGAAGCTCAGCGGTTCCGCATCAGTTGAGAGCGGAACAGTTACAAGTGACGATAATTACAGCACAAACCGCCGTGTTATCGACACAAGAAGCCAGAACATAAATATCGACAAGTACAACGAGAAGTACGATACACTTGCTCTTGACAGAGGCCACAACGAGAATGCTGCTTCCAAGCAGAAGTTTATGTCCAGAAACAACAAAAAGGGCAAGAAGCAGGGCAAGAGAGAGACAGAGGCAGAGAGACTCAAGCGTATTGCCCAGCAGAGAAAGGACAAGCAGGCTACAATTCAGATTCCTGATGAAATTACTGTAGGTGAGTTTGCTTCCCGCCTTAAGGCAACATCTGCTGAGGTTATCAAGAAGCTCATGATGATGGGTGTATTTGCTTCCATCAACGATACAATCGATTTCGATACATGTGAGCTTATTGCAGACGAGTTCCACACAAAGGTTGAGCGTGAGGTTGTTGTAACAATCGAGGACAGAATCATCGACGACAGCGAAGATGATGATGCAAACCTCGTCAAGAGAGCTCCGGTTGTCTGCGTAATGGGTCACGTTGACCACGGTAAGACATCCATCCTTGACGCAATCAGACATACAAACGTTACAACAGGCGAGGCCGGCGGTATCACTCAGCACATCGGTGCTTACACAGTTAACGTCGGTGGTGAGGACATCACATTCCTCGATACTCCGGGTCACGCAGCTTTCACAGCCATGAGAGCAAGAGGCGCAATGGCAACAGATATTGCTGTTCTCGTTGTTGCAGCCGATGACGGTATCATGCCACAGACAATCGAGGCTATCAACCACGCAAAGGCAG
>JAUNDK010000068.1 GCA_030526115.1 Clostridia bacterium | reverse complement strand
TTTATGCTGATTTTCGCATTGGTATATTTCTCTCTCAGGGGCTTTAAATATCCCTCTGTCACAAGCTTCTGAATATGAGTATGATTGATAACAGTCTCATCATCCGCACCGAGGCAGGCTTTCACAAGCTCCGGACGGTGGCAGACATCCTTCAGTTTCTGGCCTATGGCATTAAGTCCGCAGACTATGATTATCTCATCCGCATTTTCAGGAATGACAGGTTCTGTTCCATTCGGAAATTTAAGTGGCAGGTGCTTTGAACCGTCAGCCTCCACGAGAGTAACATCAGCATAAGCTGAAACCTCTTTGAAAATTTCGGGGGAGAGAGCTCTGATTTTTTCGCCCTCTTTTACTCCTGCCATGGCATAGCCTGTTCTGTTAAGTTCTTCAATGATTGTCTTTGCATCATCTGTCAGAACACAATTTTCTTCAATGAGCATGCGGGTTGTTGTGGTGACAAAAACCTTTTTGCCCTCAGCTCTGAATTTCTCTGCCATGTTTTTAATCAGGGTGGTTTTTCCCCCTGAACCGACTACAGAATAAATCATAAGTTTTTCTCCTTTTTAAGCTGAAGAACAGCCTCAAGCACACCGCCTGCAATACAGCGTGCCTTGTCGGATATTGTAAAGCAGTTGTTGTATTCCTCCGCACGGGGATCAATGTCGGCAATTTTGAAGCCCTTTGTGACAGGGTATCCGTCACGGATAAGTCCACGGAGAATTCCCGTAAGGCTTGCTTCTACATTTACTTCGCCCTCGTCTGTCTCGATGACGGCAATGGTTTCTCCCTTTGTGACTGTATCGGTTATTTTTCTCACATTGCGCAGTATTCCTTTCGCGGGGGAGTGAATAACTCTCTCTTTGCCGAAACCTGCGATAATACCGGGAATGCCTGTGTTGGGAACAGCCTGACCCTCCCAGATAACTCTGCCGAGATTGTGACCGCGCTTTGTCTCGATAACCGCATCCACATCCACACCTGCGGTGAATCCGGGACCAAGGGCAACTGTGATTGGCGCCATGCCCCTGTGGGTTCCGAGGTTTTTCTTTGCGATTATGGCATCCACCACGGCAAGAGGTTTAAGCTTTTCAATTGCTTCGGCTTTCGGGTCTGCAAGCAAAGTGAGTTTGCCTTCACTCAGCATGGTTTCGGCTTCTTCAATATTATGGGCGAGGTAACAGCTCATGTCTTCAACAGTCTGTTCATCCTGATATACAGCCTCTGAAAAAGCTACATTTCTTCTTATTGCAGAGGGATTCTCCACTTCCAGCACAAGCACGGGAAAACCGCATTTCTTCAGTTTATATATGGTTCCTGTGGCGAGGTCTCCACCGCCACGGACTATAATCAGATTTTTCATAATTACTCCAGAATGATATATGAATCCTGTTTTTCGGTTACATAGCCGATAATTTTCGCTTCGGGTATAAACTTTTTAAGTTCCTCGAGGCAGGCTTCTGCTTCTTCTTCGGGAAGGGCGAACATGAGCCCACCGCTGGTCTGGGGATCGAAGAAAATATCCTGAAGGGCAAGGGGTATGTCTCTTTTGAGTTTAACGCCTGCTTCGGCATATCTGCGGTTGCGGTAGGCACCCTCGGGAATAAGTCCCATGCTTGCCAGCTCAAAGGCCTCTTTGTGGTAGGGAACATCATTCGCTTTAATGTGAACCGTGACATTACTGCCCTGGGCCATCTCATAGGAATGACCCATCAGACCGAAACCTGTTACATCCGTACAGCTGTGAACGCTGTATTTCACCATTATGTCCCTTGCGGTTTTGTTGAGTGTTGCCATCTGGGTGTATATCTTATCCAAAAGGGATTTCTCCACCATATCGGCCTTTGCGCCTGTGGTGATAATGCCCACGCCGAGGGGCTTCGTGAGAATAAGATTATCCCCGGGTTTTGCGTTGCTGTTTGTCAGCACCTTATCGGGATGAACAAAACCCGAAACAGCAAGACCGTATATGGGCTCAGCACCTTTAATGGTGTGACCGCCTGTGATAATTGCGCCTGCTTCATAGGCGGCATCATAACCGCCCCTTAAAATCTCACGGATTGTATCGTCGCTCATGGAATTAGCCGCACACATTATGTTCAGGGCAAGTTTCGGTTCACCGCCCATGGCATAAACATCGCTCATGGCGTTGGTGGCGGCAATTCTTCCGTAAAGGTAAGGATCATCCACAATGGGAGGGAAGAAATCCGTGGTCTGAATGAGGGCTGTGTTTTCGTCTATCTTATACACACTGGCATCATCGCTTTTGTCGTAGCCGACTATCAGATTCGGATCTGAATGGGTCTTAAAGCCCTCCAGCATTTTAGCGAGGGTACCTGCGCCCATTTTTGCACCGCATCCCGCACAGCTCGCAAGTTTGGTGAGTTTTACTTCTGTTTCCATATTACGGCTTTATTATCTTTGAGGCGTTCTCAAGTGTTTCGACTATATCGTACATATTTGTCACAGAACCAACCGCAAGCTTTTCCTTTAAGCCGTAGAAATCGAGGCAGGTTCCGCAGGTGAGAATATTAACACCCTCTGATTCAAGGAGCTTAAAATCTTCGAGGGAATCAGAGCCCTCACAGCTTAAATATGCACCGGAGTTGTAGCAAAGTACGGTGTCAGGGAGCTTATCCTGCTTTGTGAGAGCAAATACAAAGGCCTTCATGAGTGCGGCACCGAGCTTTTCGTCACCTGTGCCCATGGTGTTTGCGGAAAGAACCACAACCATGCCTTTGCTTCTTGAGTCAACGGCACACTCAATGTTTTCGTCGTTATTTACGGAAGATTTAATCTCTCCGATGTTCATTGTTACAGCATACTCGCTGTCGCTTTTCTTTTCGGCTGTAACGGTGAAACCTTTGTGCTCACCGAAACGGGTGAGGTTCTGTACGGCAATTTCGTTGTCCACAACTACGGTGAGAATATCACCGGAACTTAATTCTTCAGATGCCTTTTTTGCATTTACGACAGGTAATGGGCATGCCATACCTCTGCAGTCTATTGTTTTATTCATGTTTATTCCTCCGAAGCGATTTCACGCAGAGCGGAAAGCGCAGTATTTATTTCATCAAAAGTATTAAAATGGGAAAAGCTGAATCTGACAGCTCCCTGTTTTTCGGTTCCGAGAGCCTTGTGCATAAGGGGCGCACAGTGGGCACCGGGTCTGGTGGCAATGCCGTAATCGTTCCAAAGCACATCACTGACAAGGCCAGAGTCGTAGTCTCTCACGTTAAGGCTGACTATGGCACAGCGGTTTTCTGTGCTGAAATCTCCGTAAATTTCTATTCCGTCAATTTCTTTTGCCTTTGAGTAGAATTCCCACATGAGAGAGCATTCTTTCTCCCTTATGCTGTCCATGCCTACTTCCTTAATGTAGGAGAGAGCGGCGTTAAGCCCTGCTATTCCGTGGGAATTGAGAGTTCCTGCCTCAAGGGCCGTGGGCATTTCCTTTGGATGGGTTCTCGAGTAAGTCTGCACACCACTGCCGCCTGTAATGAGGGGCTTTATATCAAGGCCTTTTCGTACATAAATTCCGCCTGTACCCTGAGGCCCCAGCAGAGCCTTGTGACCTGTGAAGCACAGCACATCAATATTCATACGCTTAACATCAATGGGGAACACACCTGCGGTCTGTGAGGCATCCACAATATACAGTATATTATGCGCATGGGCGATAGCACTTATTTTTTCTATATCAAGAAGATTTCCCGTCAGGTTTGAGCCATGGGTGGTGATTATCGCTTTGGTGTTATTTTTTATGGCCTGCCCGATTTCGTCATAATTTATGTTACCGAGTTTATCTGCGTTAATTACAGTGAGCTCAAGACCATTGTCCTCAAGTTCGTACAGGGGACGCAGTACGGAATTATGCTCGAGCTCTGTGGTAATCACATGATCCTCAGGGGACAGCAGGCCTTTTACCGCCATGTTCAAAGCCTCGGTGGAGTTTGCCGTGAATGCGATTCTCTCGGGACTTTCCGCATGGAAAAGCTCTGCAAGTAAGCTTCTTGTTTCGTAGATTATCCTTGAGGCATCTATGGAAGAACCATGCACACCACGCCCCGCATTACCGAATGAACACATGGCCTCGGTAACGGCTTTTATAACAGTTTCCGGCTTTTTCAAAGTGGTAGCCGCATTGTCAAAATAAATCATAGCTCACCTCAGACCAGACAATGATATATACCCTGAGGTGAAATATGATGCCTTACCATAAGGTCGAGAAGATCGTCTTCGTCCTCGTTGTCGGCACACCAGGCAAGGCCGCAGTCAGCGGAGATATTACCGGGCACGGGAATTATTCTGCCTTTTGCTTTTTCTTCTTTGCAGAATTTCTCCATTGCCATGGCACTCGCCGTAGTGAAGAAAGTTATCACCAGTTTTTCGCTTCGCTTAATCATTTCACAAAACCTTTCAGAGTTTCGAGTTTTTTCGGGGTGTCGGCATCCTCAAGCTCCCATTTGTCATCAATTTCGAGAGTTTTTACCATATCGGGATGGCTTTTAATTACGAATCCGCCGCCTTTACCCTCGGGCAGGTTCAAAAGTTCAGGGAACAGACTTCTCGGGAAAATGACAGGGGAACCGGGTTCATTCCCAAAACAAGGACGGATTATACTGTCACGGTTTACATCCCACAATGCGAGGAGCTTTGCAACCGTTTCCCTTTTCAACAGGGGCTGATCCCCCGGCAGAAACATGCAGGCATCCACGTCTTTAAGGGCTTCGAGGCCGATTCTTACGGTATCTGAGCGATAAGGTTTATCATGAACTATGCTGTCAAGTCCAAGTGCTTTACAGAGCTTGTTTATATCCTCATGCCTTGTTACAACAATTCGGCTGTCAAAGAGGCCGTCTGTTGCTTTTATTGCCCTCATAATCATGGGTTCACCGCAGAAATCCGCCATAAGCTTGTTGCCTCCGAAGCGCATACCCATACCTGAGGCCATAATCACACAGCCGATTTTCGGAAAAAACTGTCTGTACTTTTTCATGCACTCTTCATTGCAGGCATCTCTGTATGCCTCGTATTTATTGAGGAAATTTCTGCCCTCATGGGTAAGCACACTTCCGCCACCGGATTTACCGCCTGTGGTGCGCTCCGTCAGTGGGAAGCCGAGGGCTTCTTCCGCATGGTTCATCAGCTTTAAAGCCTTGGTGTAAGCCATGTTCATGTTCATGGCGGCAGCACGCAGAGACCCGTATTCTTCTATTCTGCGAAGCAGTCTTGCAGGACCCTCACCGAAAAATTTCTGACCCTCATCATCAAGGAAGGTAATTCGCATCATGGTTTTCATTTGGTTCACTCCTTCAGCATAATGAGTATATCACTGCCGCTACGGTTTTTGCAATGCTGTAAGCTTACAGGACCGTATATTTTACTAAGGAGTTTCTCCATGCTGTCCATGCTGTCGTTATGAAGGTCGATTATTCCAAGGCAGCTGCCCTCATCAACCACAAGGAGCCTGTCGCAGTAATTAAGCGCAAGGGTGGAATCGTGCAGGGTGACAAGTGCGGATTTTCCGTTCTCTTTGACCCATGTTCTAAGCAGATCGAGCATATTGTATCTGTACCTGAAATCGAGGGCGCTCTCTGGCTCATCAAGAAGCAGAACTCCGCTTTCCGTGACAAGGGTTCTTGCCATAATGCAGAGCTGTTTCTGACCCTCGCTCATCTCGAGGTAGTTTTTGTCTTCCATGCCTGAAAGTCCCACCTGACTGAGGGCTTTAACCGCCTTTGCCTTCATCTCGGCTGTTGGGTGTGAGAGTATTCCCAGCATGGGATTGAATCCCATAAGCACCACATCAAGGGCGGAAATATCTATGGATATACCGCTTCTCTGGGGAATGTAACCGCAGAGCCTTGCTCTCTTTTTAGGGCTTAAATCCTCGAGGGTATTGCCGTCAAGAACACACTTGCCGGAATGGGGGAGTATTCCGCATATCGCTTTAAGCAGAGTGGTTTTTCCACTGCCGTTTGCGCCTATTATCCCCACAACTTCGCCCTTTTCAATTTCAAAAGATACATCGGAAATAATCATGTCTCCACCGTAACCGGCAGAGACAGACATGACTTTAAAATAACTCAAATTTTCTTCCTCCCGCGAACAATAAGGAAAATGAGGAAAGGTGCCCCCAGAAGGCTGGTGAATATGCTTACGGGAAGTTCGGTTCTCGCCACACATCTTGCGAGTATATCCGCACCGAGGAGTATTACCGAACCCATAAGACCGCTCAGCCACATGGTACCCATTCTGTTGCTTTTTGTGATGAGTCTTGCGCCGTGGGGTGCCAGCAGACCTACAAAGGCTATAAGTCCCGTAAGACTGACAACCGATGACACCACAAGTGTGGCGGTCAGCAGAACAATAAGCCTTAATACCCCCACATTCACACCGAGGGTTTTTGCTTCACCCTCGTCTGCTGAGAGCAGAATAATCTGACGGTGCATAAGAAACAGCACCGCAATGCATGCTATGCACAGCACAAGGTTAAAGCTCATGGAATAGGAGCTTATTCCGCTCAGACTGCCCATTATCCAGTATTCTATGGAGGCAAGCTCCCTCTCGGGGTCGGCAGTAAGTTTCAGGTACATAAGCACGGTCTGTGCAAGGGCATGCACAGCTATTCCCGCAAGAACTATTGTAGCGCTTCTGCCGTTTCTGTCAATGCCCGAGAGGGCAAGGGCTGTGGCAACCGCCAGCAAAGCCCCGACAAATGCGGAGACAGTAACCGCTGTAGCCCCCGAGAGAAACAGTATTCCTGCGGCAGCTCCCGCACTTGCCCCCGAGGACACGCCGATAATATCGGGGGAGGCAAGGGGATTTCTGAAAACCGTCTGATATACAAATCCGCTCACGCCAAGGGCAAAGCCACCCACAAGGCCCACAAGGGTACGGCTTAAACGCAGGGTTCTGAACACACGCCACTGCATCTCGTCGCCCTCAATGAGCAGTTTAATCGAAAGAGGATATTTGCCGGAAATCAGGCTGAGCAGAAAGAGCCCCAGCACAAGAATTCCGGCAATCAGACAGAATAACTCAGTTCTTTTTCTCTTCTTCAAAATTGTAGAAGGTTTCATAATAATCCTTAACTGCTTCGTCGAAGTCCTTCTCGCTTACAAGCTCAGGATGAAGAACACCTGCCACATAGTAAGCACCGAGGAAGCTGGAAGGAACAGGGCTGTCCCATGACTCGATGTCGCCCGGAATCTGATATACATTGCCGTTCTTTACAGCTGTGCAGTCTGCAAGAACCTCGTCTGCGAGAACTTCGTCAACAGTGTACTTTGCGGAGGATGGAAGAATGATGTACTCAGGATCCCATGTGAGAATCTGCTCGTAGTCCACCTCTGCCCAGTATGTATCCTCAATCTCTTCAGCAACATTTACACCGCCTGCAAGCTTGATGAGGTCAGACTGATACATCTTATTACCTGCTGTGGCGAGGAAAGCGGAGTTGCTTGCGAGATAAACCTTAGGTGTATCTGCTTTTTCGAGCTTTTTTGTGAGCTCAGCTTCCTTTTCATCGATGTATGCGATGAGCTGATTTCCGCGCTCGACTGTGTTTGTAGCCTCTGCAACTGTGGAGATCATCTCTGCGAGGAGCTCTTTTGATTCAGGGTTTACGATGATAACATTGATGCCGAGATTCTCAAGATCTTCTGCGCTGTCCTTGACCTTCATAGGAATAACAGCGAGCTCAGGTGCGAGCTTTGCGCATGCCTCGAGGTCTATTTCCTTTGCTGTTCCGATAGGCTGAAGCTCAAGGAGCTTTTCATCGCTGAGAGCGTAAATCGGACGAGTTTCCGGGTTGTTCTCGATACCAACTATTCTGTCGCCCAGACCGAGTGCCATGAGAAGGCTGGAGGAAATATAGTAGCAGCTTACCAAGCTTTCAGGCTCTTTCTCGAGAGTGACTTCACGGTCGGCCTGATCTTTGACTGTAAGCGGATACTCGACTGCTGTGACATACTCAGCGGTCTCTTTTGCGTCTTTTATCTCCTCTGCCATAACACCGGCTGATAAGCTGAATGTAAGTGCGAGAACGAGAACAAGTGAAAGTAATTTCTTCATGATTTCTGTCCTTTCGTTGTTGTTATAAAACTACAACGCTATTGTAACAAATGCGCTTTTATAATTCAACCTGAAATGATATAATATATGTAATAATGCGTAAAAGGAGCTATGCTCATGATTAATATTCAGAAATACGTTCGTGCCGAATCTCTTGAGCAGGCATGGACACTCAATCAGTCAAGGACTAACCGTATTCTTGGCGGTATGCTGTGGTTAAGGCTGGGCAGTGGAAATGTGAACACCGCCATAGACCTATCTGGCCTCGGCCTTGACTATATAGAGGAAACCGAGGAGGAATTCTCCATAGGTGCCATGGCAAAACTTCGTGACATCGAGAAACACGAGGGGCTTAATTCCTACACAGACAATGCGGTGGAAAACGCAGTAAAGGATATAGTAGGTGTGCAGTTCCGCAACATGGCAACAGTGGGCGGAAGTATATGGGGCCGTTTCGGATTTTCGGATGTTCTCACGGTTTTTCTCGCCCTTGACAGCTATGTGGAGCTTTATAAGAGAGGAATCGTTCCACTCTCTGAATTCGTGAACATGAAAAGGGATAACGATATCCTCGTGCGCCTCATCGTGAAGAAAACTCCCTGCGATATTGTGTATAAATCCATGAGAAACCAGAGAACGGATTTTCCTGTCATCGCCTGCGCCGTAAGCAGAATAAACGGAAAGCTCTGCGCCTCCATAGGTGCAAGACCCGGAAAAGCCATGCTCGTAAAGGATGAAAAGGGAACAGACAGCCCAAAGGACTTCGCCGAATATGTCGCGGAAAATGTACCGACAGGAAGCAACAGCCGTGCGGGTGCCGAGTACAGAACCCACTTAATAAAGGTTCTGACGGAGAGATGTGCGCTGGAACTGGGAGGTAAGTAAGATGGAAATCAAAGTAAAACTTAACGGAAAAATGCTCACCGCTTCGGTGGAAGCCGATACTGTACTTCTCGATTTTCTCCGCAAAAACGGATGCTTCAGTGTGAAGCGCGGCTGTGATACATCAAACTGCGGACTTTGCACCGTACTTATGGACGGCAGACCAATACTCTCATGCTCAGAGCTTGCCGTGCGTGCCGACGGTCACGAGATTTACACCCTCGAGGGTTTAAAGGAAGAAGCCGAGGAATTTGTGGGTTTCATTGCGGATCAGGGTGCGGACCAGTGCGGTTTCTGTAACCCGGGCTTTGTCATGAACACAATAGCTCTGCTTCGTGAGAACAGCAATCCCACAGATGATGAGATCCGTGCGTTTCTTGCGGGAAATCTCTGCCGCTGTTCAGGTTATGAGGGTCAGCTCAGGGGAATAAGAGCATTCCTCGATTCAAGGAATAATTAAGGAGGCAACATGGAACATAAAGATTACAAGGCAATAAATAAATCCGTCCGAAAAAAGGACGCCATGCAGTTGCTTCTCGGAAAGCCTGTTTACACCAATGATGTCACCCCGGACGATGCTCTGACGGTTAAAATTCTGCGTTCTCCCCACGCGAACGCAATAGTCGAGGAGATTAACACCACAGCCGCAAAAAAAGTACCCGGCGTTGTGGATATATACACATGGGAGGATGTTCCGAAAAAGCGCTTCGCCATTGCAGGCCAGACCTACCCGGAGCCCTCACCTTATGACAGACTTATAATAGACAGACATGTGCGCTTTGCAGGGGATGCCGTGGCGATAATCGCCGCTGAAACAGAGAAGGCCGCCCTGAAAGCCATGAAGCTCATCAAGGTTAAATACAATGTGCTGGATGCCGTGCTAGATTTCCACACAGCAAAGGATAATTCCATACTCGTTCACCCTGAGGACGACTGGTTCCCGCCTGTTGAGGTGGGCGGTGACCCAAAGAGAAACCTTGTCGCTTCCGACAGCGAAACCCATGGCGATGTGGACGGAATCATGGCGGAGTGTGATATTGTGCTTGAGCGCACCTACCACATGAGAGCTTTCAATCAGGCTATGATGGAGCCTTTCACAGCCTATGCGAATTTTGACCGATACGGCAGACTTCATGTGATTTCATCTACACAGATTGTTTTCCATACAAGAAGAATACTCTCCAATGCCCTCGGAATTCCGAAAAGCAGAATCAGAGTGGAAAAGCCGAGAATAGGCGGTGGATTCGGTGCAAAGCAGACAGCTGTCTGCGATGTTTATCCTGCCTTTGTTGCCATGAAAACAGGCAGACCCGCAAGAATAAACTACACAAGAGAGGAATCTCAGATCTGCGGTTCACCACGACACGAAATGGAAGTTACCGTAAAGCTCGGCGCAACAAAAGAGGGTAAAATCCGTGCAATAGATTTATACACCCTCTCCAACACAGGTGCCTACGGCGAGCACGGACCGACTACAGTAGGCCTTTCAGGTCACAAATCCATTCCGCTCTATACAGGAAGCATGGAGGCCCACCGCTTCGGCTATGATGTTGTTTACACCAATCATCAGGCGGCAGGTGCATACCGCGGCTACGGTGCAACTCAGGGTATATTCGCTCTGGAATCCACAGTGAGTGAACTCGCTGAACAGCTTAACATGGATGCAACAGAAATCCGTGATATGAACATGCTCAAGGAGGGTATGCTCATGCCGGCATATTATAATGAGATTGCCAACGCCTGCGCCCTCGACAGATGCATGGATCATTGCCGTAAGATGTTCAACTGGGAAGAACGCTCAAAAGTCCGTGACATGGGCAACGGTAAAGTAAGAACCGCAGGAGTTGCCATGGCAATGCAGGGCAGCTGTATCTCCAATGTCGATGTGGGCTCCGCCACACTGAAGCTCACAGAGGACGGCACTTATATACTCATAATCGGTGCCGCTGACATGGGAACAGGCTGTGACACCATACTCGCCCAGATGGTAGCGGAGCTTATGGACTGCAGTGTTGACGACGTCTCCGTTT
>JAUNDK010000067.1 GCA_030526115.1 Clostridia bacterium | reverse complement strand
GGCTCTACATCCCAGCCTGTGAATGTGTAACCGACTCTTGTTGTCTCACCTTCGAATGCAGGTGTTGCTGTGCCGTGTGTGAGTTCCTCTGTTACCTGATCTGCAAAGATTTCCTCATCATCTACACCGTCAACGTATGTTACTGTGTACTTGTTCTGTGTCCATGTTGCTGTGTATGTTACGGACTCTGTTACTGTCTCAGCTGGCTCTACATCCCAGCCTGTGAATGTGTAACCGACTCTCTCAGGTGTGCCGTTGAACGCAGGTGTTGCTGTGCCGTGTGTGAGTTCCTCTGTTACCTGATCTGCAAATACAACTTCGTTATCTACACCGTCTGTGTATGTAACTGTGTATCTGTTAATTCTGTAGAAACGCTTTAATACAACATCGCCGCTGTTTGCTGTTAATACACCGCTTGTCTTTGTGCCTTTAACTGTTTCGTCGTATGTGTAACCTGCGAAGTCCTTTACAGCTGCAGCATATACTGTATTTCCGAGAGATGCGGAAGCGCGAACTGTGCTGTTGTTATCGATGGAATATGTTCCGTTTTCGTTTTCAAGGTAATACTCTGTTCTGTAATTACCGATTGTGTTAATGTTGATTTTGAGATTGATATGCCATGTATAACCATCAGGCACATAGCCGTCTGCGCCTTGGCCTTCGATTACGAACTGTCTGTCGAATGCGCTGTCGATGTTAACTTCACCGTTTACTACTACACCGCCGGAAGTATATCTTGTAACATTTCCGAGGGCTCCAAGAGCTGTAGCGGAATGCTTTGATGCGTTGTATCTCTCATCTGCAGAAGCTGCAGGAATGTTTACATCATTGATTACACCAACTGTGTACCAGCCGGAACCGTTAATTGTAAGATTGTATCCCATCTGCTGAAGACGGGCAGGTGTGATTGGAGTTGTGCCGTTGCTCTCAAAAATCTGAGCGTAAACATAAACAGGAGTTTTGTATGTTGTTGTTGAACCGGACTGGTTTCCACCCTGCTGATTTCCACCGGGGAATCCAGGTCCACCGAAGTCCTGAGCGTTGCCTGCTGTTGTTTCCTCTTCAACCTCAATCTTGCTCTCTTCTTTGTCCTGCTGTGCCTTGTTGAACTTTACGGAACCGATGTTTGTTCCGTTATATCTTACTGTTACTTCCTGATTGCCACCGTTGATTGTGTTGGCATCGAATGTAACTGTGTATGTGTAAAGTCCTGTGTTATAGTTGTAAACACCTCTGCTTACAGATTTTACTGTGATGTGGTTCTTATTAGGGTTGAATCTGAACTCAGATGCATTTACATTGAGTGACTGATTTGCTGTGAATGTAAAGCTGTTGTTCTTGCTGTTCTGGTCAACGTAAACACGCTCGCCGGCTGTGAGCTGTAATTTCTCGTATGCATCCTTAGCCTCTTCGGACATTGTCTCTTCCTCAGCGAGGAGCTCTTCTTCCTCATCTTCAGCGAGAAGCTCAGGTGTCTCTTCAACAACTTCTTCTGTTACAGTTTCTTCAACTGTTTCCTCGGAGACTTCCTCAGATACTTCTTCGGAAACTTCTTCAACAGCCTCTTCAGCTGTTTCTTCTGCTACAGCCTCTTCCTCGACTGCAACTTCCTCTGAAACAGACTCCTCTGCTTCTTCGGAAAGGGTATCAGGTTCAGCTGTTTCCTCAACAACTGTTTCTTCTGCTTCGTTTGTCTCTGTTACTGTCTCTGCAACAGGCTCCTCATAATGGAACTCATCGTTTGCTGCAAGTGCTGGTACACAAAGTGCAACCATGAGTGCAAGTGAGAGGATTGTGCAAATGATTTTCTTGGATAATCTTGTTTCTGAAGCTTTTTTCATTTTCCTATCAATCCTTTCAATTTGATTTTTTGGAAAAACCGGCTGTTTTGAAATTCTCAGGCAGAAACAAGACATTTTCATAAAGAAAAACGGCTTTGCAACCATGTCGCAAAGTCGTAAAGTAAGATCCAGTTTGTGTCTTTTACTGTGTATCCCGTACTTGAATTCTGAAGCTAAAATGATAATTATCGATTATTACTGTTTGCTCAGATCTTACTTATCGATGTACTCATTGATACACATGATAAAAATTGCAACTGGCTGCCATATAGAGAACAGACTGTACCAAACCGATTTCTCGGCGTTCTCATCAGGCCCTTTAGCTTTGCGTCGCCGGCTTTCGCCGGGTTTGCCTTTTGAATTTCTACTGCCCCGTGTGGGCATAATTTATTTGAGTTTATTTTATCACATAAACAGGATTTGTCAATAGCTAAATTAACATTTTCCAAAAAATATTATACAAAAGCTTTGCATCTATTTTGTGCATTATTCAAAAACTGTTCACAATTTACCTTTATCCTTGCACGGTACCCAAAACCGGGGATTTTATTTCACACATACTTTAAAAGTATGGAATTTTAACACAAAGAGAGGTAATGCTTTGAATTTTATCATAAAAAAGACTTTATCAGTTTTACTCGTTCTCACTCTGATTTTCCCGGGCTGCTTTGTTTCCGCCCTTGCCGACGAGCCGGTTTTCAGGGCAGACAGACCGAAAGTCAGCAGAATTTCCGAAAGTGAATCGGAGCTTAACAAAGCCATTCAGTCCTTTATAAATGACGGCAGATGGTCTGACGGCGTTTCCTACACAGAGTGGATGACCCCGCTTCTGTGGCCGGAGAGATCCTCCTGGGGATGCTGTGCCTATGCCATAGACTTTATCATATATGTTCACGGCCTTCAGATCGGTCCTGCCGGTGAGGGTAGCGAAACCTATTATAATGTAAACGACATACGTGTGGGTGATGTACTCTATTCCTACGGCGGATGGGGATATTCCCAGCACTATGTGTGCGTATGCGATATTCAGGGCGACAGATATCTGATTGCAGAGGGTGCACTCTCAGACTATTGTGCCTCTGTGGGATGGTACACAATGATTGACGGTGTGCTCTACCCCGACGAAGATAATATCGATCCCGTTCCCGGAGTGTTCCGGTTCGACGAAGGATACCACTACAACTGAATTCAAGCATCGGAAGTTAAAACTTTCCGGTGCTTTTTCTTATATATAATATATACATATATATTACGGTTGTGATATAATTCCCCTCGGAGGAAAGAATAATGAGTAATTTGATTTTCAGCCTTAATATAGTTTTTCCCATATTTGTTCTTATTATAATAGGATATTTTCTGAAGCACAGGGGACTGCTCACCCCGGAGTTCAGGAGCAAAGCCACAACGCTGGTATTCAATTATGCCCTGCCGTGCTCACTTTTCAGAAGTGTTGCTGCATCGGACATGAAAAGCGGTTTCAGCCCCTCTTATGTTGGCTTTCTGCTGACATCGAGCATAGGTATATTTTTTCTTTCGTGGCTGCTTACCGTTCTTTTTATAAAGGACAGAACACAGATTTCCGCCACGGTTCACGGAGCATACAGGGGCAATTTTGCCTATGTGGGTCTTGCCATACTCCAGAACCTGCTTGACACCGCAAACCTGAAATGTGCGGTGCTGGTAATCGCCTTTGTTGTTCCGCTTTATAACATACTTGCGATATTCATACTCAGCCGTTACGGAAACAGCGGAAGAAAGCTCGGTCTGAAAGAGCAGGTTCTCGCAATAATCAGAAATCCGCTGATTATTGCCATATTGCTGGGAATTCCTTTCTCCGTTCTCGGAATAAGCTTCCCCGTCATGATAGATAAATCTTTGTCTTATATGGCTCAGCTGGCAACTCCGCTGGCACTTCTGCTCATAGGTGCAACCCTCGAGCCCTCCACTTTCCGCAAAAAGCCCGGTGGAATAATACTGGGCACGGTGGTAAAAATCGTCATAGCACCCATAATATGCACTCTGATAGCCCTTGCTATCGGATACCGCAACGAAGAGCTGGCAACGGTGTTTGTTCTTCATGCTGTACCATCAGCCGTAAACTGCTACATTATGACGGAGAAAATGGGAGGAGACGCCGAGCTCGGCGCGGGAATAGTAATGGCAAGTTCACTGCTCTCCGTTATAACCATGACGGTGGGAATATTCCTTCTCAAAACCTGTAATTTACTGTGATTTTAAGGTTCGCACAAAATGCGGACCTTTTTTATATGCACACTTAATATGAAAAGCTTGATAATTTTGTGTAAAAGATATATAATCAGTTAAATATCACTATTAATCAAAACTTAATATTTTTGAAGATCAGAAGGAATAGTCTATGAAACAGAAAAAAAATCAGTTCCGAAGACTTCTTGCCTATGCACTGTCATGGGTTATAATCTTCGTGCTGTCCTATTTATACTGGGTTGTATGGACAGGCTACTATGCCCACACCATTCCCGATCCTTTCTGGAACAAAGGTAACTGGGTTGTTATCGGAGTTTACACCGTTATCACCTATGCCTTCATGAAACTTTACGGCTCGAGGAACATCGGCGATTACAGAGTGGTCGATATCATCTATTCCCAGTGTCTGACGGTTACCATGGTCAATGCATTTGACTACGGAATCATCTCTCTTCTGAACCGCTGGTTTGCGGATATCCGTCCGATTATTCTCCTCACGGCATTCGACTTTCTGTGTGTTATAAGCTGGGCGGTGGTTTCAAAGTACATCTACTCAAAAATCTATCCGCCGAGAAAGCTCCTGCTGATTTACGGAGATCACGACCCCGACGGCTTCATTGTAAAGATGAACACAAGACGTGACAAGTACAACATCAACGAGTTCATCTGCGCAACCGAACATGGTCTTGATGCCGTTAAGAAGAAAATTCTTGAGTATGAATCCGTAATCATCTGCGATCTTCCCGCCGCCGAGAGAAACATTCTTGTAAAATACTGTTTCGAGAAGAACGTAAGAGCCTATGTAACACCGAAGCTCTCCGATATTATTCTTCTCGGTGCCGAAAGTTCCAACACCTTCGACACACCGCTGCTCATATGCAAGAACAGAGGCATACGACTTGAGCACAAGGTTCTCAAGAGAATCATGGATCTCGCGATAATCATTCCGATTACTCTGCTCACACTTCCGTTCATGCTCGTATTCGCCCTCATTATCAAGCTGGGCGACGGAGGAGATGTTTTCTACAAGCAGAAGCGTCTCACTTATCATGGTAAAGTTTTCGAGATTTACAAATTCCGCACCATGAAGATGAACTCCGAGCAGGGCGTGGCACAGCTCGCAAAGAAGGACGACGACAGAATCACACCTTTCGGAAACTTCCTGAGAAAAACCCATCTTGATGAGCTTGCTCAGGTTATCAACATACTGAAGGGCGATATGTCCATAGTCGGCCCGAGACCGGAAAGACCCGAAATCGCCGCAGAATACTGCAAGGTGGTTCCTGAGTTCAATTTCCGTCTTGAGGTAAAGGCCGGACTCACCGGTTATGCCCAGGTATTCGGAAAATACAACACAACACCTTATGACAAACTAAAGCTTGACCTCTACTACATAGAGCACCAGAGCTTTATCATGGATATTGAGCTCATACTCAAAACCCTGAGAATAATGTTCACAAAGGAGAGCACCGAGGGCATCGATGCAAATCAGGTTACAGCCCTTGACTCACCGTTCTCCAAAAACAAAACCGAAATCAAGATTATCGACGATGACGGTAAAATGAAAGTAGACAGGATTGAAAATGAAAGCTGATATTACGGTTATCATGCCGGTACACAATGCCGAAAAAACCATAAAAGAAGCTGTCTTATCCATAAGCTCACAGAATGTTCCCTGTGAGCTTATTCTTATAAATGACAGAAGCACAGACAGCTCTGTGGAAACAGCAGAAAAAGCCCTCGGGGGCGCAGAGCAAATAAGCCTGAGGGTTATTGACACAGAAGAAAACAAAGGCCCGGGCGGGGCAAGAAATCTCGGAATACTGAACACCGAAACAAAATACATCGCTTTTCTCGATTCCGATGATATGTGGAGAGAAGGCAAACTGGAAAAGCAGCTCAGTCTCCTCGAAAAAACCGGTGCGGCCCTGTGCTCCACCGCAAGGGAATTTATCACCGCAGAGGGAAATCCGACAGGAATGTGCGTTGGGGTAAAGGAAAAAATCACCTATTCCGACCTGCTTAAGACAAACTCTATCAGCCTTTCCTCTGTAATGATTAAAACTGATGTTATGAAAAGCTTCCTCTTTTCGGAGGACAGAAATCTTCACGAAGACTATGTAAGCTGGCTGAAAATTCTGAAAAGCAACGGTCCGTGCCTTGGCATTAACGAAGCGCTGCTGCTTTACAGACGAAGCGAGGGTCAGGTTTCCGGCGGAACAGTAAACACTGCCCTCAAACACTACCGCTCACTGAGAGCCGCAGACATTAACCCTGTGAAGAGTCTGTTCTGCTTTGCATCTTATGCGGTGAACGGTGTGCTCAAGCACAGAGGACTGAAATAAATACAAAAGGGGACAGACTTAACAGCCTGTCCCCTTTTTTGTGCATCAAAAAAGGGACCTCCTGACGGAGATCCCGAAAACTCTGGCTGGGCTGGTGCGATTTGAACGCGCGAATGTGGGAGTCAAAGTCCCATGCCTTAACCGCTTGGCGACAGCCCAGTATAAATGGGTTTAGATATTACAATACGGAGCCTTTATTCAAAGCTCCGTATCGTATATATGGGGTGGAATATCGGATTCGAACCGATGGTCTCCAGTGCCACAAACTGGCGCTTTAACCAACTAAGCTAATCCCACCATATGGCGCGCCAAAAGGGACTCGAACCCCTGGCCTACTGCTTAGAAGGCAGTTGCTCTATCCAGCTGAGCTATTGGCGCATATCATATTGGAGCGGGTGATGGGAATCGAACCCACGCAACCAGCTTGGAAGGCTGGGACTCTACCGTTGAGCTACACCCGCGTGTCCTGACGACTTCGATATTATATCACGCACTATATCTTAAGTCAACACTTTTTTCAATTTTTTTTAAAGTTTACGAGGGAGCCAAAATCAGGCTCCCTCTGACAAAACTTTTGTTGAAATTATCAATACTTTGCCTTTGCTCCGGACTCAGCGGATCTGTAAGCTGCATCCATAATCTTTGTGAGAGCAACTGCATCGGCTGTTCCGAAAGGAGCCTCTGTTCCATCACATACAGCGTCAATCCACTGGTAGATAGGAAGCTTCTCGTTCTCTGGAACCTCTGCATCAACCCACTTGTTGTCTGTGTCTGCACAGCAGTATGTTACAGATGTGCCGTGAACCATAACAGCACCCTCTGTACCGCTTACTTCGAGTGTCATTGGGTTGTTCTTGGAAACAAAGCCTGTCTCGGAAACACCGATTGCGCCGTTTGCATAGCTTAATACGGAAACGGAGTTATCCTCTACCGGCTTGCCTGTTACTGTTGTGAAAGCGGAGCTTACATACTCAGGCTCGCCGAGAATGTAAAGCATGTTGTACATTGGGTGTGCGCCGAGGTCCATCATTGCGCCGCCACCTGTCTGGCTCTTATCGTAGAAGTGTGGTGGAAGCCAGCCTGCGGATGCACCGTCGTGTACGTTTCTCTCTCTTGCGTATGTGACTGTGCCGAGCTTGCCGCCCTCTACAAGGCCCTTGACAAACCTGAGGCTGCCCCATGTTCTCTGTGGATAAGAGATTGTGAACTTGACACCGGATTCATCGATGACCTTCTTCATCTCTTCTGCCTCTGCTACATCGAATGCGAGAACCTTTTCTGTGAAGATGTTCTTGCCTGCCTTTGCAACAGCTGTGATAACCTCAGGATGATCCTTTGTGGATGTTGTGATTACAACGCTGTCAATGCTCTCGTCTGAGAGGATTTCGTTGAGGTCTGATGTGTAGGCTGTGTTGTACTTCTCACCGAAAGCCTTTGCCTTTTCTATATCAGCATCCCATACCTTTACAAGTGTGGCTCTTCCGCTGTCAATTACACTTTCTGTGTATTCCGGAGCATGTACGTGCCATGTTCCAAGTACTGCAACATTCATTTTTAATTCTCCCCAAATAGATATATTTAAAGTTTAACCAAACTTAAACTTTCTTGATGAATTCCTTGCGGCATTTCTGGCAGGTTACCTGAATTTTACCCCTGCCCTTTGGTGCCCGAAGCTGCTGTTTACAGTTAGGACATTTGAAATACTTATAGGTTTTTCTTTCCGCAAAGATTTTCTTCTGTAACCGGAACCACTTTGTGAGCGGGTTCCAAACTCTCAGAAAAGCGCAATATTCCTTATATCTTGCCGCATGATTTCTGGAAAGCATTCTGAATATGGCATAAAAATAGAGCACATAGGATATGAGCACTATTATGTATAAGCCTGTGAGCCTTCCGATAAAAGAAATAAGCAAGCCTCCGATAAGGAGGACATAGTTCAGTTTATCTCCGCCGTAACGGCCGTACATAAACTGTTGGAGTTTCTGAAGGAACAATTTATCACATCGCCTTTCCCTGCTTATTAGTCTACCATAGTATAAACCCTTGATTATCTAATTTCAATATTCAAAAAATTCTTTTACAGCTTGTTAACAATTGATTTATATATGATATTCCGCCTCTTTATCCACGTGATTTTCGTGGGCTGTATGCGGTTTCCCCACAAATAAAAAATGCAAATAAATCGAAAATTCGTTCGTTTATTCTTGACTTTCAGAACAGATGTTCTATAATATATTCAGATTCAGCAAACAAACATTCGCAACAATTGTTCGCAATTTTTAATGAAAGAGGATGATATTAAATGTACGTGGCATCACAGCTTATAGGAGTGGCAATATTCGCATGGCTGGTAATCAGAAATTTCTGATTCGGTAAAACTGAGGTGAGGCTTATTATGGCTTCACCTTTTCTGTTTTTCACGATAAAAAATCTCCCTGACAGAAAATTCTGCCGGGGAGATCAAGTTCTGATTTACATTAATATAATCAGTTGTCGTTTTCGGCCGCTACGGACTGAAGAGCCTTCTTTCTCCAGTTACCGAACCTGAAGAAGAGAGCTGTGATTACAGCGCCGCAGAACCATGAGATGAGCATGGAGAGGAAGATGCAGAGTGACTGGGAATTATCGCCGAGATTCTGACCCATAACTGTGAAAACCTTTCCCTCAAACCATGAATTCATCATGTATGCGAGCGGGATACGGATGATAACTGTGGAGAGAATGGAGATGAGCATTGGGCTCATTGTGTCGCCCGCACCTCTCATGATACCCTGGAAAATCTGCATTACTGTGCAGAAGAGGTAACCGATACCGAGCATACGGAGCATGGAAGAACCGAGTGCTACAACCTCAGGAGTCTTTGTGAAGATACCCATGAGAGTATCACAGAAGATACAGATGAGAGCAACCATGACGGAAACGATAATGAGGGAAATCTTCATGCCGTGTTTCCATGCGCTTCTTACTCTCTCGTGCTCTTTTGCACCGACGTTCTGTCCGATATAAGTTGTCATAGCCATACCGAAGGAGAAGTTCGGCATCATTGCGAATGCGTCAACTCTCATGATAACTGTGTTTGTTGCCATGACTGTCTGTCCGAATGTATTGATAAGAGACTGAACAACGAGGGCTGAACAGGAGAAAATTGCCTGTGTGAGACCTGCAGGGAGTCCCATCATGATAACATTTCTGCAGAGACGTCCGTCCGGCTTCATGTATTTTACGCCGAAATCGAGAACATCCTTCATCTTCTTGAGTCTCATGAGAACGAGAACGGAAGAAACCATCTGAGCGATTACTGTTGCGATGGCAACGGCTGCAACTGTCTTCATGATGTTGATGAGTACAATATCAAGAACAATGTTGAGAATACAGCAGAAAATCAGATAAATAAGAGGCATAACGGAGTCGCCCATACCTCTGAGCATACCGGAACCCATGTTGTAAATACCGAATCCGATAAATCCGAGGAAGAAAATCACGAGGTAAGCGTTAGCACCGTCAAGAACACCGCCTTCGGTCGGAGTTTTCATAAGCTGAAGAAGCGGCTTTGAGAATACGGAACCCACTGCCATGATAATAGCTGTGATGACACAAGTCAGGAAAAGCACATTACCGACAGCCTTTGAGAGGCCTTCTCTGTTTTTTGCTCCGAAATACTGAGCAACGATGATTCCGGCACCTGTGGCAACACCGCCGAAAAGTGCAAGAAGGAGGTTGAGTATCGGACCTGCGGCACCAACGGATGCAAGAGCAGTGTCACCGATAACTTTACCTACAACGATGGAGTCAACTGTGTTGTAGAGCTGCTGGAAGATGTTACCGATAAGCAGCGGAATGGCGAACTTCAGGAGAGCGACGGTAGGATTGCCGACTGTCATATCCTGAGCACCGAAAAGACTTTTGATCTTGTTCAAGTTAATCTGCCTCACTTTCATTATTTACTTTTTTATTTCATACATAATTTATTATACAACTTAATAAAATATATTACAAGTGAATACAAAAATAATTACAAAACAGTTAAGCGACTAACAATCTAATTCGGAATAAGGAATGCGGAATCAGGAATTATCGGCGGAAATTAAAAGTTTCGTCCACCTTTTCAAAGGTGGCAGGGTTTGGGACAGAGTCCCAAGGCAAGTCTGATGCAGATTAACCAAGGACAGAAACGCAATGCGAAGCATTACAGCAAAAGAAAGTCAGTCAGACAGTCGAGGCGAATGCCGAGCGAATCTGACGGACCCCTTTATCAAATTCGGAGTTAGGAATGCGGAATCAGGAATTATCGGCGGAAATTAAAAGTTTCGTCCACCTTTTCAAAGGTGGCAGGGTTTGGGACAGAGTCCCAAGGCAAGTCTGATGCAGATTAACCAAGGACAGAAACGCAATGCGAAGCATTACAGCAAAAGAAAGTCAGTCAGACAGTCGAGGCGAATGCCGAGCGAATCTGACGGACCCCTTTATCAAATTCGGAGTTAGGAATGCGGAATTCAGAATTACTGACGGAAATTAAAAGTTTCGTCCACCTTTTCAAAGGTGGCAGGGTCTGGGACAGCGTCCCAAGGCAAGTCTGATGCAGATTAACCAAGGACAGAAACGCAATGCGAAGCA
>JAUNDK010000134.1 GCA_030526115.1 Clostridia bacterium | reverse complement strand
TAATAGTCTGAATTCCAAGTAATCCTGAACCACCGGATTTTGAAAAGTGCAAAAGATCAGATGTCTGGTTCCAGACAAGCTGATTTCTGTATATTCCCGCTTGTGGCTCGGAATACGAAAACTTGTAAAAATGCTTGTATACCGGATTCCATACAAACGCCGTCTTATCGTATCCTGTGAATGCAGATCTGTATCTGTCACACAAATACATATTCGTATTACACTGTAGCAGATTTTCTTCAAAGGCACTTAGGCTTGTGCCGCCTCCGCCACCCCATTCAGAAATGACTTTTGCAGAATTATTGAATACATATCCTTCTATCGTTTCATTCTTTGCAGGAACAATAATCGATCCCGCATTAGCACCGCTTTCTTCAATATATACAAAATCCGTCGTCGGGTGGCTTAATGTTTTGTCATCATATAAAGGCTTTGACAACGCTTTATCTGCCATGCTTTTTATAAAGTCAGAAAACATTTCTCTTCCTGAGCCCTGAACCAATACTTTGTCTGCCAGGTCCTTCTGATAAGCAGGGTCAACAGCCCAATAGTTGCTCGTTTCACCCTGCTTCTCAATCTTTTTAAGCTTTGCATTTGTCACCGTCTCATTAACAATGCTTTCCTTTGTAATGTCTTCATTCTGTACGCAGTAAAGCATCTCGAAAAGCTTGCCAATATTAATCGAAGCCTTGTCGCCACCCGCACTTATTAATGAATAAGGGCATGCGATTCCGACTTCCTCTGCAATTACTTTTTTATATATCAAAAGTACATTTTCAAACGACAAATCATTTGATGAGGAGTACGTGTTCGTTTGCGCAGAAACCGAGCCTCTTATCAATTCGTAAAGTTGCTTTGCATAGTCGAATCCACCATCGCCGTCAATACCGATTATTACCATGTCACAGTTTTCGATATCAGTTGAGGTAACATCTTTAGGTATTCTTACATTCAAAGTCACCTTATGTCCGCTTCCTTCCCATGATGAAAGCGCATTTTTATTCACTTCACAGTATTTCTCATTAGTCGTATCCCAAATGCCGCATTTAATATCAAGCATACTGTTTGGTGTATACTCTTCAAATATGTCCTGCATAGTGAACAATTTGAATGTCTCGTTATTGATTACCGTATTTCTAATATGGTCTTTTAGGTAAATTCTGTTCTTTTCACTTGGAGACGAATAGTTTACATAATCCCCGGTATCTATAAGTGACGCTGACGTAACTCTTTTTCCGGAAACAATTTCATTATGAACTTCTCCACTTGCCTCTTCATGCCATATCCAGCCATAGTCTTTACTCTTTGAAGGGCTCTGATTGTGGTATTTTGAGAACATCATAACGTCTTCTACTCTTCTTGAATAATCAAAGCCAACGGTATATGAGGACGTGTCACTCCTGTATTCCCACTTATTGCCGGTAAGATGTGCATAGTATCTTCCGTTCTCAGCTGAAAATGCATCATTAATGTCACCTGATAATCTGTAACATGCATACGAACTATATGATTGCTGAGGATTTCCGAAGACTACATCATACTGTCCGCCGGCACCGACATATTTATATATTTCTTTTTTTTCTGTCCAGTTTTCGTGGTTTATTATTAATAATTCCTTATTATAATCTCCACCGCCTTCCGAAATGCTGATTGTCGGATAATACCAGGCATCGCTATGGTCATCATTTTCTCCTACATATTCAAATTTCGGTCTGTAATATTTTCCCGTATAATCTGTAGTATTACCGTAAG
>JAUNDK010000009.1 GCA_030526115.1 Clostridia bacterium | reverse complement strand
ACGATACTCGGCTGGCAACGGCCCGGAACAATAGGTTTTTGCCAACACTGAAAGCAGTCGACCAATAGGTCGGCTGTTTTTTTATATCTGAAAATCATGGAGGTATCTTATGAGTGCTAACGGTATTGTAGTTATCGGTGCTGTTTTTGTAGACATAAAAGGTTTTCCGTTGTCTCAGTATATTCCGGCAGGAAGAAACTCCGGCAGGGTAGAGCAGGTCCACGGCGGTGTGTGCAGGAACATAGCAGAGGATATAGGAAATATTGAACTCAGGCCTACGCTCGTAAGCCTCGTGGATGAAACCGGTACAGGTGAAGATGTAATACATAAGCTCGATAACCATAAGGTCAATACAAAATATATGCGTAAAGTGCCGGACGGAATGGGCACATGGCTTGCCGTATTCGATAACAGCGGAGATGTTGTGGCATCAATATCAAAACGCCCTGATCTAATGCCGATATGCGATATCCTCGATGAGCAGGGAGATGAAATATTCGCTGACTGTGATAGCATAGTTTTTGAGATGGATATTGAGAAAGAGATAGTGAAGCGACTTCTCGGCTATGCAAAGAAATATGGCAAAAAGGTTTACTGCGGTGTTTCCAATATGAGCATAGCGGTGGAGAGAAGAGACTTCATCCGTGAGACAGACTGCTTCGTGTGTAATATACAGGAAGCCGGAATACTGTTCTTTGATGACTACGAGGGCAAAACTGCCGGGGAAATGCTGGAGATATTAAAGCATAATCTTAAAACAGCCGGAATAAACAGCATGGTGGTAACCATGGGTGGTCAGGGGGCCGTGTATGCCGATAAAGACGGCAACGGAGGAATATGCCCTGCCAAAAAAGTAACTGTAATAGATACCACAGGAGCAGGGGACAGTTTCTTTGCCGGAGTGTCCGTCGGATTGACCTATGGTAAAAGTATGGCGGAATCCTGCGAAATAGGGGCAAGGCTGGCAGCAAGCGTTATTGCAACAACTGAGAGTGTGTGTCCGAGATTTCTGCCGAGTGAGTTCGGAATAAGTTGTTAGTTATCAGAATTAAAGCTTTTGTCAAACTTTTATAGAAAAGTTTGCGGGTCCGGGCGGCGCCCGGGGTAAGTCTGACGCTGTTAACCGAGAACACTGACGCAATGCAAAGCATTGCAACAAAAGAAACATAGTCAGAGAGTCGCTATCTGTGAAACAGATGCGCGATTCTGACGATCCTACAGCACAAAGTTACCCAAGAAGACCAGACTTCAAGAAATGATATAGTTTCTTCGAAACCATGAACCAGAATCAGAGAGCTTTTCCGAAAGGAAAGGCTCTTTTTCGCTTTTCGAGAAAAGCCTGGCAAAAAAATAAAAGGCAAGGCCACCTTTTACAGTAAACCTTGCCTATATTCAATAATTCTGAATTACTTTTCTTCCTTTGCTTTCTTTGCCTCTTCCATTTCCTTCTTGTAGAGGTACTTGTCTACCTTTTCCTTCATCTCCTCAGGAATTGCTCTCTTCTCAGGGAATACTACGCTGTTAACAACGTGATCTGCAAATGCTGTTACATACTCTGTTGTCTTAGCGAGGCTGTCACCGGAAAGGAAGTCAATGATGTCATGACGGCAATGAATGAACGCGCCACCGTCACGGCTGAATCTCATGAAGTTGATGGATGGAATTCCGTTGTCTGCGAAAGGAACACAGTCAGAGGAGTAAATGTCCTGCTTAACATCAACATCGAAGCCGTTTGCCTTCATGTATGCGTCTGTGTAGTTTGTGAACTCCTTGCTGCCGAGAACGATTGCGGTGTCGCTTCCGAGTACGCATCCGCCAACGTCTGTGTTTATCATGTAAACTACATTTTTAAGCTCATCCTTGTGGTCTCTGACCCATGCCTTTGAACCCTCAAGACCGATTTCCTCGGATCCGTACCAGCAGAATCTGATTGTTCTTGCAGGTGGGTTCTCTACAAAGTGACGGAGAACTTCCATGTGGATAACAGAACCTGCACCGTTGTCATAAACACCTGTGGAGAATGGAACGGAGTCCATGTGTGCGCCGAATACTACAACCTCATCAGGATACTTTGTACCCTTAATCTCTGTTGTTACATTTCTTGACTCGAGAGTGATCTCGTGGTTCTTTGTTGTCATTCTTACCTTGGAAGCGTGGTTCTTAACCATGTCAAAGGCATCTGTTGCTCTCATGTTTACGCCCGGAATTACACCTACTGTTCTGAGTGTCTCTCTGAGTGTTCTTGTGAAGAGGTCACTGTCATCCTCTGTCTCAAGCAGAGTGCCGGAGTATGTGATGAATCCTGCAACGCCTGCATCCATGAGCTTCTTGTAGAGCGGATATCTGAGGTATCCGTTTACGAGTACAATCTTACCCTTTACATTCTTGAGTGCTACGTCGCCGCCGTTGTCAACATAAGCGAACTCAGCCTCGAGGTTCTCGCAGTCTGCACAGCCCTTGTAGCAGGTTACTGTGTACTTCTTCTGATATGGCTCGATAACCTCAAGCTCTGCCTTTTCGCATACAGCATCCCAGATCTCGAATGGCTCAATCTTAGCCTCGAGGCCCATGCTTTCTACTTCTGCCTTGAGAATTTCAGCAGCCTTGAGTTCCTCTGCGGAACCTGCTGTTCTGATAAATCCGATTTTGTTTAAGAGATCAAACTCTCTCTGTCCGTTGATTCCCATTGTGGTTTTTCCTCCAAAAGAATTAAATATTCAAAATAACCTTATGTTATTTATGACTTGTTAATTTACCCGAACTGCCGTAATGGCTCTGTCGAGATTTCCAAGGTCCTTTGCGACCCTTATATCTGTGAAACCGTTTTCCGTGAGGAGTCTGCAAATATCCTCCGTCTGGTTTTCACCTATCTCCAAAGCGATGAATCCGCCGATTTTAACGGCGTTTTTCCACTTTGATATTATATGGCGGTAGAATTTCAGTCCGTCGCCCTCATCGGTTAATGCCTCTCTCGGCTCAAACCGAACTTCCGCCTGAAGTGTGGGCATTTCTTCACTTGATATATACGGTGGGTTGGATGTAATGAAGTCGAGTTCTGCATATTTCGATAATAATACATCGGAGAATATATCGCCCTCCACCGCAGTAACTCTGCCTTCGCCGTAAGTATCAAGATTTTCCCTCAGGCATTCGAGGGGAACGGGGAACAGCTCCACAGCATCCATTGTTACTTTATTGTTGTTCTGAGTTATGCCCAGAGGCACACAACCTGTACCGGAGCATAAATCGAGGCCTTTTACTTCTTTGTTCCCGTAAATTTCTTTGATTCGCCTGAGGCTCTCCATTACAAGAACCTCGGTGTCATCCCTCGGGCATAAAACTCCGTCTTTAACTTTGAGTTTCATATCCCTGAAATACCACCAGCCGAGTATATACTGCAGGGGGTAGAAAGTTTTTCTTTTTTCCACCGCAGCTCTGAAGGAGGTTTCTTTATCTTCAGGCACTTCATTATCTCCGTGAAGATAGAGGGCATTTCTGTTATCGTCTATGAATTCCTCGATTAAATACGAAACATCGAAAGCAGGGGAGTCAAGCTCCTTAAGTTTATCCTTTGCCCATGTGTTAAGCTCTCTAAGTATCATCAGAGAAGGTCCTCTCCGTTCTCCGGAATAACAGCTTTCATTGCTTCGATGGCTGTGGCAATCATTCTGTCGTCAGGCTCCTTTGTGGTGAGCTTCTGAAGCCATTTGCCCGGAGCTGCCGCAATTCTTGTGAATACATTGTTGTGTTTTCCGCAGTATTTGAGAACTTCATAACCTATTCCCATTACAAGAGGAAGAGTTAAAAGTTTAACGCCTGTTCTGAAAATCGGGTTCTGAATCTTGATGAAAAATCCGATGAAAATACCGATTAATATCATCAGTACCATGAAGCTTGTTCCGCATCTGGGGTGAAGACGTGACTGCTTCCTTACATTTTCAACTGTGAGATCAAGTTCGTTTTCATAGCAGAAGATGCACTTGTGTTCCGCGCCGTGATACTGGAATGTTTTGCGAATATCAGGTATGAAAGAAACTCCCCAGATATAAAGAACGAATACAATCAGTTTGAGAACGCCCTCAAAAGCTGAGCGAAGCGGCTCAATTCCGTCTCCGGCAAAGTGTTTTACAGCATCAAACAGCAGAGAAGGTACCAGCATGAACAGAACAATAGCAAGGCCTACTCCAAGAACCGAGCCAACACCGACTATAATGCCCATAAGCTTGTCGCCGAGTTTATCGGTGAGCCATTTCTCGAATTTACCGGGTTCTGCCGTCTCTTCTTCTTCCAGATCGATTTTTTCAGCAGAAAGATTAAGCGCTTTGGTGCCCAGTCTCATACTGTCTATGAAATTAAACAGACCTCTGATAACGGGAAGCCTGAAGAGTCTGCATTTTTTTGAGATAAAGTCAATCTCTATATCCTCTGTGGTGATGTTTCCGTCTTTGTCACAGAAGGCCGCTGTGGTTTTGAGGGGTCCTCTCATCATGATTCCGTCGAGAAGTGCCTGTCCGCCTATTGATGTAATTCTTGACATAAAATCTCCTTATATTTCCCATTTGTAACCCTTGCCCCATACTGTTTTTATATACACAGGGCAGGAGGGATCTTCCTCAATTTTGTTTCTCAGTCTGCGAATGTTCACATCCACGATTTTCTCGTTTAATGTGCTGTCATTCCAGACTTTCTCAAATATCTCCTTTTTGGAAACAGCTTTGCCACGGTTTGCAATCAGCAGATTTATCAGTCTGAACTCCAGCGCTGTCAGAGATATCTCCTCATTATGTCTGTAGAGTTTTCTCTCCATTAAATTAAGGTTCAAGTCACCGAAGATAAGTTCATCACTGCTTTTTGTTTCAGTGATATTGAGCCTTCTTAAAAGTGCGGTTATCCTTGCCGTAAGTTCCGATATGGAAACAGGTTTCAGCAGATAGTCATCTGCACCGGCGTTAAGTCCGTTTATAGCCATGCTCTCACCGGATTTTCTTGTCAGCAGAATAATACCGAGTCTCTCAGAAATCTCTCTCAGTTCTTTTACTATAGAAACGGTATTGAAGTTTCTTCGCAGATTCAGGTCAATCAGGACTATATCGGTTTCACAGTCTGAGATTTTCTCTTTGATGAGTCTTGCTTCGCTTACGGATTTGGTTTCATAACCTTTGTTTTTCAGGTTCATATTCAGTAAATTCAGCAGATTATAATCATCTTCACAGATAAGTATTCTGTTCATGTTTCCTCCCTGTAAAGATAAAGTGTGCAAAGCTGCAATTTGAATAAATATTATATCATATAAATGTTAATAAATCACGAATAAACTTATTTTTATGCAATACTGTAATTGCCATCCTGCAAAAACTGTATAAAACATACACAAAAATTGACTTTATTTCTCAGGTAGAGTAAAATCATCTCATCAAAGAAAGTGAGATAAGCTTATGCCAAGATTTTTTATGGATATAAATGCCCTTGTGGGCGATACTGTCACAATAGACGGTGAGAACGGACGCCACCTCTCAAAGAGCCTGAGAGTTCGCCCGGGCGAAGAGGTAACCCTCTGTGATAACAGGGGAAAGGATTATCAGGCAGAGGTCACCGAGGTTGTGGGTGATGAGGTTTATGCCGAGGTCAAAAGCATACAGGACAGCGTGACAGAGCCGAGTGTAAGTGTAACACTTTACCAGTGCATTACAAAGAGCGACAAGTTCGAGCTTGTTACCCAGAAGGCAGTGGAGCTGGGCACTGATGCCATAGTTCCCGTTTCAAGTGAGTTCTGTGTTGCTAAAATAGACGGCAAAGAGGAGAAGAAAATCGCCCGCTGGCAGAAGATAGCCTTCGAGGCGGCAAAGCAGTGCGGTCGTGGTAAAATTCCTGAAGTCAGGCCATCCATGAGCTTCAAAGAGGCTGTGAAAGAAGCCGAGGGACTGAAAATAATGTGCTATGAGCATGGCGGAAAGCCTTTCCGTGATATAATCGCAGATATGGGTGAGGAGAAGAATATAGCAATCTTCATAGGCTCCGAAGGTGGATTCTCCGAGAAAGAAGTGGAGCTCGCCAAAGAAAACGGCGTCAATATAGCAACTCTCGGCAAGAGAATTTTAAGAACCGAGACTGCGCCAATCTGTGCCATTTCCGTAATTATGGCACTCACAGGCAATCTTGAATAAGGGGATAGGTATGGGTAAATCAGTTCTTGTAACCGGCGGAGCAGGTGATATAGGCAGAGATATCTGTCGTGTTTTCGCCGAACATGGCTATGACATAGCTGTGCATTACAATTCATCGGAACAAGCTGCGATAAAACTCTGTGAGGAGTTATCAGAGCTCGGTGTAAAAGCCGGGGCCTTCAAAGCGGATATACGATCAGAGGAATCTGTAAACTCCATGTATGACGAAATAGAGAAAAGCATGGGAAATCCCGATATAATAATCAACAACGCAGGTGCATCCCTGATAAAGCTCTTTGACGATACCACACTTAACGAGTGGAACGATATTATCGGAATTAACCTTACAGGTGCTTTCCTCGTGACAAAGCGTGGAATAAAAAACATGATAAGGGAGAAAAGCGGTGCCGTCATCAATATATCCTCAATGTGGGGTCAGGTGGGTGCAAGCTGTGAAGTTGCTTACTCAGCATCAAAGGGTGGCATGATAGCCATGACAAAAGCCCTTGCCCAGGAGGTAGGACTTTCCGGAATAAGTGTAAACTGTGTCTGTCCGGGTGTCATAGATACAAAGATGAACGCCCATTTAAGTGAGGATGACATGAACGCTCTCAAGGATGAAATTCCCATGGGCACAATAGGCACAGGAAAAGATGTGGGGGAGGCCTGTTTATACCTCGCAGAGTCAAAATATGTAACAGGACAGATTATCGGTGTAAACGGCGGCATGGTAATCTGATATAAAAGCTTCGTATAATCACAAAGTTCTTGCAATTTGTATATTAAGTATATATAATGTAAGTATCAATTTTCTGCTTTGGAGGAAAGTCAAATGTTAGTAAACGCAAGCGAAATGCTTAAGAAGGCAAAGGCTGGCCACTATGCTGTAGGTCAGTTCAATATCAACAACCTTGAGTGGACAAAGGCAATTCTTCTCACAGCTCAGGAGCTCAACTCTCCTGTTATCCTCGGTGTATCTGAGGGTGCTGGTAAGTACATGACAGGCTTCGAGACTGTTGCTGCTATGGTTAAGGCTATGGACGAGAGCCTCGGAATCACAGTTCCTGTTGCTCTTCACCTCGACCACGGTTCATACGACGGATGCTACAAGTGCATCAAGGCCGGTTTCACATCCATCATGTTCGACGGTTCCCACTACCCAATCGAGGAGAACGTTGCTAAGACATCTGAGCTCGTAGCAGTTGCTCATCAGCTCGGTCTCTCCATCGAGGCTGAGGTTGGTTCCATCGGCGGCGAGGAAGACGGTGTTGTAGGCGCAGGTGAGTGTGCAGATCCTGACGAGTGCAAGGCTGTTGCAGATCTCGGCGTAGATATGCTCGCTGCAGGTATCGGTAACATCCACGGCAAGTACCCGGAGAACTGGGCAGGCCTCTCCTTCGATACACTCGATGCTATCCAGCAGAAGACAGGTGTTATGCCTCTCGTTCTTCACGGTGGCACAGGTATTCCTGCTGAAATGATTAAGAAGGCTATCGACCTCGGTGTTTCCAAGATCAACGTTAACACAGAGTGCCAGCTCGCATTCCAGGAAGCTACAAGAGCTTACATTGAGGCTGGTAAGGATCAGCAGGGCAAGGGCTTCGACCCAAGAAAGCTCCTCGCTCCTGGCTTCGAGGCAATCAAGGCTACTGTTAAGGAGAAGATGGAACTCTTCGGTTCTATCGGCAAGGCTTAATAGAGAGTCGGCAGGTACAGACCAAAGTACTATTCTGAGGGACACGGCATCGTGTCCCTCTTTGTCTTTTTATGAGGTGTGATTATGATTTTAGCGGCGTGTGGAAATGACTGCTCCGTCTGTCCCCGTTATCTTCCGAAGACAGACGAAGAACTGAGAAAAACTGCGGAACTCTGGTATAAAATAGGATATCGTGACCATGTTGTCACAAACGAAGAAATAAGCTGTACGGGCTGTAAACCCGAAAACTGGTGTAGATATAATGTAATAGCCTGCTGTACAGCGAGAAACATCAAAAGCTGTGCACAGTGTGAAAATTATCCATGTGATAATCTGCTCGAGTGTTTCGAGGTAACTTCATCATTTATTCCAAAGTGCAGAGAGGTCTGCACAGATGAGGAATTTGAAATATTGCACAAAGCTTTCTTTGAGAAACGGAAAAATCTCGATGAAGCAAAAGAGAGGGGAGAAAAATTATGACATTTGAAACAGAGAGACTTATCTTAAGACCATGGCAGGAAGGCGAAGAAATCTACGTTTACGAGTACTGCAAAGAGGAAGAACTGGCAAGCCCCACAGGTTTCCCCGTTCACACAAGTGTTGAGAACAGCGCAGAAATTATGAAAGTGGCCCTCATGGGTCCCGAGACCTATGCTGTTGTTTTAAAGGAAACAGGGATTCCTATCGGTAACATATCCCTCATGCAGGATTCCAACTGCGCAAACGGACCGACAGAGGGTGAGCTCGGTTACTGGCTAGGCAAAGCATACTGGGGCAACGGATATATTCCCGAGGCAGGTGAGAGGCTTTTAAAATACGCCTTCGAGGAAAAAGGAATAGAAAAAATGTGGTGCGCCTACTACGAGGGCAACGAGAAATCCAAACGATCCCAGGAGAAAATGGGCTTTAAGTTTGAGAGATTTGACGAGAATGTCGAAGTAAAGCTCCTCGGTGTAAAAAGAAACTCCTTTGTTCAGTCCCTCACAAAAGAGGAGTGGGAGAAACGCCATGACTGAACTTAAGAGAACCGACGGTATGAATAAAGACTTTCTCGAAAACTGTGAGCTTCTTGATGAGGAGCTTGACAGACGCTCGGGAAAAATCCTCGACAGAAATTTCTTCAGACAATTTGCCCACACCAATGATATAACAGAGGCTGTGGTTGCCTATGTGGACGACAAACCTGCAGGGGCAGGCGCAATAAGAAGGTATGACGAAACTTCCACCGAGCTTAAAAGGATGTTCGTCCGCCCGGAATATCAGGGTATGGGTATAGCGAGTAAAATCTGTAAAGAGCTGGAGAAGTGGGCTAAGGAATGCGGATATCAGCGCATACTCATCGAAACAGGAAAACATCTCACCGAGGCAAATGCCCTCTACCAAAAGATGGGTTACAGTATTATTCCCAACTACCCGCCCTACGAGAAAGAGGAAACATCTGTATGCTTTGAAAAGTTAATATGAATGCAAAAGAGTTCGTAAAAACACGGACTCTTTTAATTTTTTAGGTATAATGAAACAAAACGGAGATTTATGCTGTCTAATAGATGAACGTTCAATAAAGCCGAAGGGAGGCAGCTTATGGAAAACATCGACAAGCTGGTAAGAAAAGCGCAGTACGGCGACAAAGATGCCTTTGTGGAGCTTATGCGAATTCACAAAAGCTCCATGTATAAAACAGCAATAGCGATACTGAACAACAACGAGGATGCCGCCGATGCCATGCAGGATGCTTACCTTGCCTGTTTCAGAAACATACATAAATTGAAAAAGGTTAAATATTTTAAGACTTGGCTCACAAGGATACTCATCAACAAATGCTACGATATACGCAGTAATCGAAAGCACTTTGTGGCAATAGACGAAGTACCCGAACCCATGTATCACGACAAAGGCATAGATGAAATTGAAGACGATATACTCTCGGAGCTGGGGGATAATTACTCTCTGATATTAAGTCTTTACTAAGTGTCGGAATTTACATCGAAAGAAATCGCACATATGCTTAATATGAATGAAAATACCGTTCGAACAAGGCTCGCAAGAGGCAGAGAGAAACTGAACGAAAAATTCAGAAGCAGAATGGAGGAAGCACAATGAAGGATAATATAATTCTTAAGTTTGATGAAAACAGGCTCCCCGATATAGTTGAAAAGAAGTGGAAACAGGCAGAGGACAGAATATCCCATGAGGATATGCCGAGAAAAAGTCCTGTGATAGTTAGTGCTATGAAAGGAGCAGGTGCAATTGCCGCATGTGCCTTGCTGGTGTTTGGAATATATGCTGTTATTCATTTTGAGAAGCCGGCTCCAGAACCTGTATTTAAACCTCTCGCTCAGACGGAAAATAAAGAAAACCCTGAAAGCAATAAGAGCGAAAAGGTAGAGGTGGAAATTTCTGAAAGCGGTGAAGCTGAAGAACAGGTTGCTACGGAAGCAAATACCGAACTTGAAAATCTGAAGCCCCTCATTAAACCAGAAGATGAGTTCACTTTTGGTGAAACAGCAAGCTCAGACGCATATTGCGAAGAAGGCTGTCTGGATATTACTTATTCCAATGTAAGGGCTTATGATAGTTTTGCCGATTCGGGAATATCGAGATTCATGTATCCTGATGAGTATTACGGATACGGAGATGAAGCAACAGAAAATGAAAACACATATTTCTGTCTTGTCGATGTGACATTAAAAGCGTCCGATGATGCAAAGTCAGACAAATCTTTCATAAAAGATAACTGGTATTCTATGGGTACTTATTTCTACCCATTTCCTACAAACCTGAAGAACTACGCATATGATGAGGTTTACGACCCAATGAAGCTTGTATATTTTTCAGGAGCAGGCAGAGAGGGGCTGGACTTGAAATCGTCGTACTTCGAATTCAGACTTGATCCTGGAGAGGAAAAAACATTTACACTCGGTTTCTATGCATACAAAAAGATGATAGAAGAAGATAATCTGTCTCTTGCTTTTTATGCGTATTTTGATGTAAATGAAAAATCTACGGAAAGCCAAATGAAATATTGTCATGTTCCAAAGGAATCAATAGTAATAGAAAAAGCAGTAAACAAACTGAATTCAGAGGAGCGTTATAATCAGGCAAAGGATATGACCGACAGATTTTTAGGTATTACTTTCGGCGGTTATTCAGAGAGCGAAAGATTTATGAATGCCGTATCCGAATATACTGTAAATGATGAGGCAAAACAGGAAAATACAGCCGATTTGAAGGAAGCGGTAGCTGAGCTTTATGACGGGGTGGTCACAAGGGATTATCTCTATGAAATTACAACCGATTACCTTACCAATCTGGAAAAGTATCCTGATTCCAGACCTGTAAATTTCATCTATGATATCAGCAATAACAATAAAGATGTTTCTGTAAAATATGAATTGCTGTCATTTGAAGAAACCGAAGAAGAAAATGTTTACAGATTTGAGCTCCAGCTGGAATATACCGGAATTTACGACGAAACACCGATAATTACCCTGAATAATGGTGTATGTAAAATCAATCTCGGTCTTATTAATTCAGTATACTTTGACAATGACTATGAAGCTCAGAACAATCCAAAAGAAATAAGTGAGATGATAAGCCCGGAAAATGAGTTCACATTCGGCGAAACTGTAGAATCCACAGCATATTGCATGGATGGAAATCTGAATGTTATATATTCTGATTTTAGAGTATTCCGCAGTCACACAGAGGCAGGTATTTCAGACGAAGATATGCTTCTTTCCGAAATAAAATCAGCAGATTATGCAGTGAGCGAAGCGTTAGTTTTCTGTATGCTGGATGTTAAATTCACCGCATCGGATAATTTAGCAGGTAATGGTTCATGTATTTACAATATGGAAAACTTTGTCATACCGTTTGCAGGTGACGGTAAAGGTGATGTCTCTTTTGAAAGCATGCCGGGTAAACTGGCATATTGCTCAGGACCTTCTGAAGATTATCTTGATAACGATAACAGATTCTTACTGTTCCATATGAATCCTAAGGAGGAAAAGTCCTTCAAGGTCGGATTCTATGTACCAAAGAAGGCAGCGGAAAATAATATTTCATTGGGTCTTGAAACATGGGAAGATAATACAGGAAACAAAGCTTTCCTCAGATACTGCAGTGTACCGAAAGTAAAAATACCTTAATTACAAAAAAATATTAGTTCGGAACCCTGAGCGAAATTCCCGCTCAGGGCTTTCCTTTTTATGAGATTGACTTTTGTAAATCGCAGTACTAAACTAAAGTACAGTACATAATGGGAAAGAAGGCTTTTGTCTTGAAGAAATCACACTCAATAGATATGGTCAACGGACCGCTTTTAAGAAATATTTTTGCATTCAGCATTCCGTTAATGCTCACAACGGCTCTGCAAATGATGTTCCAGATGACAGATACTGTTGTCGTAGGTCGCTTTGCAGGGGAAGAAGCCCTTGCGGCGGTGGGTTCTACAGGATCACTCTGTCATATGTTTGTGGCACTTTTTAACGGTCTTGCCATGGGTGCAAATGTTATTATCGCCCAGTACATAGGCGCAGGGGACAGGAAGAATGTCTCGGATGCTGTTCATACATCCATGTTTATATCCATAGTAAGCGGAGTTTTTCTCACAGTTCTCGGTCAGATTATCTCAAGACCCATGCTCACGCTTATGTCCACCCCTGAGAATATAATAGATTTAAGTGAGCTTTATCTGCGAATCTATTACGGCGGAATTCTTTTTCTGATGATATATAACTTCGGTGCGGCGGTACTTCGTTCCAAAGGTGATACCCAGAGACCTCTATATTACCTCATGTTGGGCGGAGTTCTCAATGTCGTGCTGAATCTCATATTCGTAATAGTCTTTAAAATGGGAGTTGCGGGTGTCGGAATAGCAACGGTTGCATCCAATGCCGTGGCGGCGGTTCTTACCATGACAGCCCTTCTCAAAGAAACCGATGCCACAAAAGTTCATCTGACAAAGCTGTTCAAACCCAATGTTGGAATGATAATAAAGGTTCTGAAAATTGGTGTTCCTGCGGGAATTCAGGGCATGATGTTCACGCTCTCGAACCTTGTGGTACAGTCCTCAATAAATTCCTTCGGATCTTCAACCATAGTTGCGGCAAACTCTGCGGCTATCAATGTGGAGAATATCGTTTACATAGGAATGAACTTCTCACAGGCAACGGTAACATTTACAGGCCAGAATATCGGCGCAAAGAGAACAGATAAAATCGCAAAGATACTTGGCGTAACTATGGCACTGGATGCAGGTGCGGCACTTATACTCGGTGTGGGAGTTCTTGTGTTCGGAAGACCCATACTCGGACTTTTCACAGATTCCCCTGAGGTAATAGAACTCGGAATGCAGAGAATATTCTGGGTTTGTCTGTTCCTGGGTCTCAACTCTTTCCTCGATGTTTTCATTTCATCATTGAGGGGAATGGGCTACTCGACTTTACCGACAATCATGATGATTACAGGTATATGCGGTGTCAGACTTGTGTGGCTGTTCACTGTGTTCCCAATGTTCAGAAGACTTGAGGTTGTATATATGTGCTATCCTATAAGCTGGACAATAACATCATTGATGCTCGGAGTTATGTGGGCGGTAGTCATGGCAAGAATGAAAAAGCACGGAATACCTGCACTGAAATAAAAGAAAATGAATATAAAAAGAGCTATGCAACAATGAACTGCATAGCTCAGTTTTTTATCTGGCGTTATAATAACCTCCGCAGTAAGGACATTTGTTGGAGTATCCGGCCACAGCCTGAAATGTTGCTGAGCATCCCGGACATCTTACGGCGACAAGTTTCCTTAAATCCGGCTGAATCGGCTTGTCATCCATGAGCTCTTCCTCTCCGTATATAACCTCATATCTGACGGATTTTTTATCGAATCCGAATTTGTTGTTGTATTCGTAAATATCTATGGTCATACCGATTGGGTATTCGTCAGATCCTTTGCTGAAAGAAGTCGGGATAATTGCTTCCCTCTCGATATGATTTTCATCAAAATACCTTACCTTGGTATTGAGAGTAAATGCACCGTTTACGGTGTAAGATGTATTTTCGATGTAACCGTATATTTTTCCCGTGTATTTTCTTCCTTTTCTGACAATCTCATTTTTCCTGAATACAAGATAACGGGGTACTGCAATAAAGGCAATACCCAGTATAAGGAACAGTGCGGGAATAAATGCAAAGAACCCGGCATCGAAAGCTAATGATATAAATGTTCCGAATCCACCAAGTATAACATAAGCTACTCCCATAAAGAATAATATTTTCTGAGCTGCATTCATAAAAAACTTCCTTTTTGTTTTGATATCCTAATTAATATACATCAACTGCCTTGGTATTTTCAAGTAATTTTATAACATGTGTAAAGTTAATCGATGCTTGACTGTGATTTATCATTGTTTTATAATAAAATCTTAAACACTGATATTTCAAAGAAAAGGATATAAATAATGGCTAAAAAAGAATACTCCATTGACATGGTTAACGGACCTCTTACAAAAAATGTAATCAGGTTTACCGTTCCACTCATGCTCACAAGTTTACTTCAGATGTGTTTCAACACAGCAGATACCATTGTTGTCGGTCGTTTTGCCGGTGATAATGCCCTTGCGGCTGTCGGTGCCACAGGATCTCTGTGCTTCCTCATGGTCACAATGTTTAACGGTCTTGCCATGGGTGCCAATGTAGTCATTGCAAAGTTTTTCGGTGCCGAAGACAGGAAAGGTGTAGAAAACTCCGTTCACACAGCCATGCTTCTCTCGCTTATTTCGGGAGTATTACTCACTCTGGTGGGTGTTTTATGTGCTGAGCCTCTTTTAAAACTCATGCAGACCCCCGATTCCATAATAGGTCAGTCGCTTCTTTACCTGAGAATATACTTCGGCGGTGCACTTTTCTTTCTCGTCTACAATTTCGGTGCAGCTGTGCTCCGCTCTAAAGGGGACACCCGGAGACCGCTCTATTTCCTTGCCATAAGCGGTGTGCTTAATGTTGTTCTCAATCTGATTTTCGTTATAGTTTTCCACTGGGGCGTTGCCGGTGTTGCCACAGCAACTGTTGCATCAAATGCACTTTCGTCAATATTTGTTGTAATAACTCTTCTTAAAGAGAACGATGCTACGAGAATTTACCCATCCAGGTTAAAGCTTAATGCAGGAATCACAAAGGAGATTCTTCGCATAGGCATTCCTGCGGGAATTCAGGGTGCCATGTTTGCTCTTTCCAATCTGGTAATTCAGTCCAGCATCAATTCTTTCGGTTCCGAGACCATAGTAGCAGGTAACTCAGCAGCTGCAAATATCGAGAACTTTGTTTATGTCGGAATGAACTTCACATCCGCAACCATGACCTTTATTAGTCAGAACATCGGTGCAAGAAAGTATAATCGCATAGGAAAAATCACAGGGGTAACCATGGCACTCAATGCAGGTTGTGCCGCATTTATCAGTCTGTCACTTTATATGTTCGGTAAATCGATTCTTGGCCTCTATACCACAAGTCCCGATGTTGTTTCTTACGGAATGATCAGAATGACATGGGTTTGTCTTTTCCTGTGGCTTAACGGTGTAATGGATGTTTTCCTCTCCGCTCTCAGAGGAATGGGCCATTCAACCATGCCGACGGTAAGCATGATAGTCTGCATATGCGGATTCAGACTTGTATGGCTTTTCACGGTATTCAGAGCAGTCAGAACACTTCCGATAATCTACTACTGCTTCCCGATAAGCTGGGTTTTAACATCCGTTGTTCTGGGAGTGATGTGGATATGTGCCTACAAAAAGCTTAAAAGAAAGCCTGTTGGTCAAATTTAACAAAGTGAATTGGTAAAATCTAAATAGTTTATATATTGAGAATTCTGTCAGTTTTGGTTATAATTTAAGATAATATACAATCAGGTTTTTGATTGCAACAGAATTTATGTACAATATTGACAAAGGTTTGTCAAAGGAAAATCTCATGCCCCAAGCAAAAAACACCAGCGAAATTAAAGTATTCAATAAAATGCTCATCAGAGATACTCTCCTGAGCGAAAATATTCTTACAAAAAAGCAGATTTCGGAGTTAACGGGTCTTAGCCTTGCTACATGCACCAGTATGCTTGCTGAACTTATTGATGAAGGTATAGTAAATGAACTGGAACTGGCAGAGCCAAACGGAGGCCGCCCGGCAAGACGCTTCGAGATAAATGCGGATTATGCAAATATAATCTGTATGTTCTGCGATATTAATCTGGAACAGCCTGCATTGCGCCTTCGGGTTTATGATTATAAAGGCAGAATACTTGAAGAAGAGGCTCATGTTCCGAACAGAGGAATTGCTGTCGGCGGAATAAGAACCGGAATCAGCCGAACTCTCTCAAAATATCCCAGGACAAAAATAATCATCATAGGTATTCCGGGAATTACCGATGAAAACGGAGTGATAGACCTTTGCGAGTTTTCTTCGCTTATGGGTCAGAATCTGGGAAAAATCATAGAAGATGAGTTTGGCGTAAAAACCATAGTCGGAAATGATATGTATTTTGTCTCCAATGGTTTTTATCTTATGTCAGACAGACCGAAGCCATTTTCACTCACAATATCTCTCTGGCCGGAAAACCGTATGGTTGCTTCAGGTTCAGTCATAGACGGAACCCCTCTTGTGGGAGCCACAAGATTTGCAGGTAAAATCTCGAATCTTCCCATATTTGCTGAGATGTCAGGAGAAAGGCACCTGTTTTCCACAAATAAAAGTGATATTTCTTCTGATATGGGTAAATATGTTGCCACGGTAACCGCACTCATTGACCCGGATTTAATTGTGTTATGCGGAGAAATTGCGGCTCATGTAGACCTTGAAGAAATCAAGAAAAATGCTCTTCCGTATATTCCCGAAAAATATCTTCCGGAAGTCATACTGCAGCCCGGTGCAACCGAGGAATATATGACAGGGCTATACCATGAGGCCCTGAGAACTTTGCATGGTGAAACTGAATAAAAACTGAAAGGCGGCGAAGTCATGAATAAGCTGAGAAAAACGGTCATTATGATTTCGACCGTCTTATTATTTTTGATTTTCTGTGGTTTTACTGAGAATTATGCAGACGGAGAATATTACAGAATCTGTGATACAAACGATGTACGAATAAGAGTGTTTGCCCAGTATGGAGAGAATTCATATCTTGTAAATTCCTCAAAACTGTATAAATTCAGCATTAACGAAGATGATGAAATCGAAACGGAAGAACTGAGTCTTGGTATGGGCGGGGGAATCACCGCAGGAATAAACTCCTCATGCACGGAACTCAGAACATTTTCTTCTTTTGCGGGGAAAATACAGGTGGAAACGTATTCTCTTGCCACTTTATCCAAAACCGGTTCATATCTTATCGACGATCCCTATGGTGATCTGACTTTTATCTGCAGTGATGATTTCGGAAATGTATTTTATGTTGAACGTTACTCACCGAAAAAACTCTGTGTGTATTCATCCGGACGAAAAATCGAACACGATTTCAATACCGCAATATCTTCTGTCTGTGTGGGAGAGAAACTGATATATGTATGTGCGGAAGGAAAGCTTTTTGCATTTACGGCAGATTCTTTCGGTCTGAATACTGTGTGTGAGCGTGAAATCGGTTTTGTGCCGACTGTATATGTGTCTCCCGGTCTGTTTATAGATACAACAGGTGATCTGAGAAGCATAGAGCAGGACACCCCGAAGTTTTCAACCGGTAGTGTTCCTGATGTTGAAAGCTCACCCGGTAAATCAAGAATAGATTTCTGCACTGACGGAAAAGGCGGTTTTTACGGAGTAAGCGCATCGTACACAGCCATTCATTACAGCAATGAACCTGATCTGAGATATACGGCAGACAGCAATATTTTCGCTGTCGGTCCCGTTGGTCTGATTACATACAAAGAAGGTGGTCTTCATTATTCACCTTATGACAGTTTTGAATATCGCAGTACCTCAGGAGGTTCTGGGGAACCCGGAGAAACTATGCCGCAAAACTGGAACAATGTGGGGGATTATCTGATTTTTAACGGAGAAACCGCACTTACATCTCTCACTTCAGAGACAAGTGGAAATTTCTATCTTGACGGAGAAAAGAAAACATCAGGCTACTGTCGTACGGGAATGCGTTTTAAACTTGGTGATAAAGAGTATAAAGTAGTTGTAACAGGTGATGTAAACGGAAGCGGAACCATCAATTCTGCTGATTTCACCCTTATGGAAGATTATCTTGTGGGAAATGTTAATCTTGCAGATGAATTCCTCCTTGCCGGAGATATGAACGACAGTGGATTTGTGGGTACCGAAGATCTGGTAATATTCAGGAATATATATCTTGAAGGTTAAGTACAGCTGATATCAAATTGTTGAAATATCAGGGTGCTTGTGGTATAATCACTTAAATATAATGAGAATAGTATAAGTGGGAGTATGTTTAAATGGAAGATAAAAAAACATCCTCTGTATATAACAGAATGAGTCGGTATGCCGATATCTGTTTTCTTGGTATTTTTGCACTGCTTCTGTTTATAAGATACATGAGTACAACCATGGTATCATATAAGCTACCGTACAGTGCGGAATGTTATGCAACTGTTCTTGCGGGATTAATAGGAATAACCAGAATTACGCTGTCAGCCGTATCCGAAAGGAAATTCAGTCCACCGGCACTGATATCCATGACAGCAGTGTTTTTCTGTCTGTCTATGGCATACTCAAAAAGCTATGATATTCAGATGCTGGAGTCTGCTATACTGATAGTATCAATGTACCGTATGGATTACAGAAAAATCCTCAAGGTATATCTGTTGGTAGCTGTTCCGATTACTGTGCTTACCATAATCGGAAGCCAGGTCGGACTTGTGGAAAATCTTGTCTATCAAAAGTCCGGAGCAAGGACAAGAATAAGCTTCGGATTTATTTATCCAACGGATTTTGCCGCACACATTTTTTATTTGAGCATTGCATGGCTGATTTTAAGGTTGGAAAGAATAACTTACTTTGAGATAATTTCATTTTTTGTATTAAGTGGATGTCTTTATTTATTCTGTGATGCCTTATGCGGAGCTTTATGTGAGTTGTTACTTGCAGTTGCCGTTCTTTTTGTAAAATTATATATAAAACTGCGTGTGCCGATAAAGCCTGATAAGTTTGTTCACATGATCTTTTTTATCGGTTGTATGATATTGCCGATATTATTGGCTATAGTGATAATACTCCTTTCGTATTACTTTACATGGAGTTCTGATTTCCTGAAAAAGGCAAATTTTTTCCTGTCCGGAAGACCACGAATGGGAAATCTTGCTTTTAGCAATTATGATATTACAATGTTCGGTGATGTTATCAATATGAACGGTTATGGTGGTACCACCACACATACGTTTACAAGAAAGGATTATTTCTTTCTTGATTCATCATATATGTGGATGCTGTTCAGGTATGGTATATGCGGATTGTTGTGTTCTGTCGGTATGACAGAGGCAATCATGATAAAATGCAGAAAGAATCTGTTTATTATAGTTTCGATAGCCTTAATATGCGTTCATTCATTTATTGAACATCATTTTTCCGGATATGAATATAATGTTCTTTTCCTGATGGCGTTTGCTTCTTTTGAATCAATAGCCGGATATGGAAAGGAAAAAAATAGAATAGAAAACGATCTTTTCTGAAAGGGAATAATATGAATCAAAAAAGACGAGTAGGATGGCTGAAGCACTACGATTTCATGCTTCTTGATTTACTGTGCATGGAATTTTCTCTGCTTCTTGCTTCATTTATCAGACATGGTAATCTGAAGGTTTTTACTTTCTGGGGTCCGTACAGAGAACTTAATATTTTTATTATTGGTGCAAGTCTCTGCTATGTTCTTCTTTTGCATGGATATAAAGATGTACTCAAAAGAGGTCCGCTTACAGAGCTGAAAGATGTGGTAATTCAGAACTTTGTTTCATGGGGAATTGCCATGGGTCTGCTCTATATGGGAAAAGATATCGAGATTTTTTCAAGAACTGTCTTTTCCTACGGTGTGATTTTCAGTACTTTATCGATATTTGCCGCAAGACTCATATGGAAAAATCATATCCTGAAAAAGGCGAGAGAAGGAAGAAAGCATCATCTTCCCAGAGCCATTATCATTACAAGCCCCGAGAAGGCGGAAACTGTTATCAACAGAATAAACAAGCATGGAAACCTCGATTTTGATATCGAGGGCATTGTGCTGTCTGAGGGAAGTGAAGCAGACACAGTCTGTGACATCCCGGTTGTAAGCAGTCTTGCAGGATTTTTTGAATATATGAAAACTGCCGTTGTTGATGATGTGTTCATTTTCCTTCCACAGGAGGAAAAGCGAACAAAGGAGATAATTCAGACTCTGCTTGATATGGGCGTTGTTGTTCATATCGGTCTTGATATGTGGGGCTATGACCTTCCGAATAATTACTGTGAACATTTCGGAGGTTATAATTTCCTCACCACAAGTATCAGCACAGCAGGTGTTCTGCATCTTCTCATCAAGAGAATCATCGATATATGCGCAGGCCTTGCAGGATGTTTTATTACAGGTATTGCATTCCTGTTTGTCGCTCCTGCGATTTACAAGGCTTCTCCCGGTCCGATTTTCTACAGTCAGATAAGAGTAGGTAAAAACGGAAGAAGATTCAAGATTTACAAGTTCCGTTCCATGTATATGGATGCCGATGCAAGAAAAGCCGAACTCATGGCCCAGAACGAAATGCAGGGTAATATGTTCAAGATGGAGAACGATCCCCGTATTATCGGATCCGAGAAAGGTCCGGGCAAGGGCATAGGCAACCTTATCAGAAGACTCAGTATAGATGAGCTTCCGCAGTTCTACAATATCCTTAAGGGCGATATGAGTCTTGTCGGAACAAGACCTCCGACAGTTGATGAAGTAGAACAGTATGACCTTCATCATATGATTCGTCTCAGCATGAAGCCGGGACTCACAGGAATGTGGCAGGTAAGCGGAAGAAACAAAATCACAGATTTTGAAGAAGTTGTAAAGCTCGATGCCGCATATATTAAAAACTGGAGCCTTAAGCTCGATATGAAAATTATACTTAAAACCTTTGTCACAGTATTAAAGAGTGACGGTGCGGTGTGATATATGATAAAGGAAAAAATCAGAATACTCCATGTAGCAGAAGCTGCCGGAGGAGTTGACAGATATCTGAGAGTATTGTTTAAGTACCTCGACAGCAGCAGATTTGAGAATATTCTTGTTGCATCACAGAATTACAATGAATCGGATTATGCGAATCTCAATTTACGGTTTGTACCTTTCGAGATGGCTCATGAAATAGGAACAGGCGACCTGTCAACTGTTCTCAGACTCAGAAAAGTAATTAAGGAATATAATCCTGACATTGTATATGCCCATTCGAGTAAGGCGGGTGCTATTGCAAGAATCGCAAACTTCGGTCTTAAAAATAATTGTATATACAATCCTCATGGCTGGGCATTCAATATGCAGGTCAGTGACAAAAAGAAAGCTGTATACAGAATAATAGAAAAGGTTCTTGCCGGTTTCTGCGATAAGATTATTTGTATTTCACCTGCGGAGAAAGTATCGGCCCTCGCAAATGGTATATGCAGTGAGAAAAAACTGAATGTCATCACCAACGGAATAGATTTCGATGAATTCAAATTAAGAGAATCAACCGTTACAAGAGCATCTGTCGGCATTCCGGATGATGCATTTGTTGTAGGTATGATAGGCAGACTCAGCGAGCAGAAAGCACCGGATACCTTTGTGAAAATGGCTTCTGAAGTAAGAAAAACAATACCTGAAGCTCATTTCGTAATAGTCGGAAACGGAAATCTTGAGGATGAGTGCAGAGAACTTGCGGAAAAACTGGGAATTTCCGAGAGCCTTCATATCACAGGCTGGGTTGATAATCCGATAGATTATCTTAGACTTTTTGATGTGGCAACTCTTCTGAGCAGATGGGAGGGGTTCGGCCTTGCCATTGCCGAATACATGATGTGCCATAAGCCGGTGGTTGCTACAGATACAGATGCGATTCCTTACCTTGTCGATGATGGCAGAACCGGAATACTTGTTCCTGTCGATGATTATAAAAAAACTGCTGAAGCCGTATGCAGACTGCATGATGATATCGGTTTCAGAGAGAGACTCATCAGTGACGCTTACGAAAAGGTAGTTAAGGAATTTGATGCAAAGCGTGTTGCAAAACAGCATGAGGAACTTTTTGAAAGTATTTGTTTCAGATAATATACATTATTCGGAAAAGAGAAAAGTATGAGAAAAGTAGCTATTTTAACTAAGTACTATAACAACTATAACTATGGAGGAATGCTTCAGGGTTATGCTCTGTGCAGCGTTATAAGAAAACTTGGACATACATGTGATATCGTATCATATGATCCCGCAAATAATGGAAATCCGGTATATCCGAACAAGCTTGCTCAGGCTAAACAGTACGGATTTACAGATTTTGTCAGCAAATTTTCTGAAAGATTAATAGCTAAATGTAATTTCCGAATCAGACCACTTCTTGATTTGAGAAGAAACAGGTTCAGATTATTCATGGATGAAGTTGCCATGAGTACAAAAGTATATGATGATTCCAATATGAACTTACTTAACAGTGAATATGATGCTTTTGTAAGCGGATCTGATCAGATATGGAACCCAAATGCGGTAAGAAATTTATATCTTCAGACTTTTGTTGATAATCACAACTTAAAAATAGCATATGCGGCAAGTATCGGAAGAAAATCCTTTTCAGAACAGGAATCAGAAATAATGATTCCATGGATAAAAAGGTTTGATTATCTCGGAATAAGAGAGAAGACCGGTACAGAACTGTTGTCAAAATATATGGATAAAAAGATAGAGACTGTTATTGATCCTACTATGCTGTTAAGTTCGGAGGAATGGTCTTCTCTGGCATCTGAAAGATTGACGGAAAAACCGTATGCAGTATGTTATTTCTTTTCAGACAGTTCTTTTGTAAGAGAATATGCGGCAAAGTACTGTAAAATAAATAATCTTGAGCTTTTGTTTATTCCTTATGCAAAGCAGGAATATAATCTTTATGATGGTAAAGGATCCGGAAAAAGACTTGACGATATCGGTCCCAAAGAATTTGTGTCCGCAATCAGGAATGCTGAGATTGTTTTTACAGATTCATTTCACGGTGCGGTGTTTTCAATAATTAACAGGAAATCATTCTTTGTATTCGAAAGAAACAAGGAAGGTCATGTATCCATGAATTCCAGACTTTATGATTTGCTTGATGGATTTGATCTTTCCGACAGACTTGTTTCCATTGAAAACATTGAGAGAATAAATTCATCAGAGACCATTGATTACGATAAAGTTCACATTAAACTCGAAGCCAAAAAGCAGCAATCTCTTGCTTACCTGAAAAATGCGTTAAATGATAACGAGAAAATTTGAGATATTTTGAAAGGTTAAACAGAAAATATGATTACACCCAAAATGATAGCAGATAAAACCATGACACCGGATAAGAAGGCAACGGCACATAATGACTTTTTTGCATTTTATATAGGCAGACCGCTTTCTTATTTATTCACTATTCCTTTTCTTTACACAAAAATAACACCTAATCAGATATCTCTGCTTTCAATTGTTCCCGTAATTGCAGGATTTGTAATTGCATGTTTTGCAAGAAGTATGCCAATGATGATTGTATGCTGGCTTATGTTCTTCCTTTGGAATATGCTCGATGGTGTTGACGGAAATGTTGCAAGATACAGAAAACAGTTTTCAAAGATGGGAAGTGTATATGATGCTACCAGCGGTTATCTTGCAGCAGCATTCACTTTCTTTTCAGCATCGGTTATGGCTGCCCACACCGATGGTTTATTAATTCAGAGCGGTATATTCAATTCTGAGTTTTTCCTTATTGTAGGTGGAATATCTGCGATGGCAAATATGTTCCCAAGACTTGTAATGCACAAGGTTACAACAACACTCTGGAATAAAGAAGCATCCAAGGGTGTAAGCGACAAAGAAAACTTTAATATTGTAAAGGTTATTATGCTGAACCTGAAGTCATGTGCAGGCGGAGCTCAGGTTCTGTTTCTTGTTGCAATTCTTCTCAATATACTTGATCTTTATTCAGTTTGTTATTGCATATTTAATATTATGGTTATGCTGGTAACAATTATTCAGCTTTTCAGAAAGAAGGATTAAAAATATGAATGTAGCGGTTATTATTGCAGGTGGTTCCGGCCATAGAATGGGTCAGGATATTCCAAAGCAGTTCATCAGTGTTTATGATAAGCCTATCCTCATCTATACTCTTGAGGGTTTCCAGAAACATCCTCAGATTGATGCAATAGAAGTAGTATGTATCGACGGATGGCATGATCTTGTTTGGGCTTACGCAAAGCAGTTCAATATTACAAAACTTAAATGGATAGTATCCGGCGGCTCAACCGGCCAGGAATCTATCAGAAACGGTGTTTACAATCTTGAAGGTAAGTGCAGTGATGATGATGTTATTATCATTCACGATGGTATCAGACCTCTCGTTGAGTCTTCTGTTCTCTCTGATGTTATTTCCAAGTGTAATCAGTACGGTAATGCGGTAACATCAATGCCTTACAATGAGCAGATTTTCGTTATTGATGACGATATTTCCACAGTTCAGTATATTCCAAGAGAAACATTAAGAAGAGTTTCCACTCCTCAGGCATATAAATTCGGAAAACTTGACTGGGCATACCATGAGGCATTCGAGAAGGAAATCGGAATATACGGTTCCTCCTACACAAATACAATGATGGTAGAGCTTGGCGAGAGACTCTATTTTGCAGCAGGATCCGACAAGAATATTAAGCTCACAACAAAAGATGATCTCGAGCTTTTCAAGGCTTATCTTAATTCCGATATTGATAACTGGTTAAAATAATGAAGATATTAGAAAATAAAGAATACCTTAAAGATATAGTTTCCGTAAGCGAACTCAGTCTCCCATGGGAGAAGCTTCAGAACAAATCTGTTATAATCTCCGGCGGAAGCGGAATGGTCGGCAGCTGTCTCGCAGATGTACTTATGACACTCAATAACAGCAGAAATCTTAATTGCGATGTTGTTGTCATCGGCAGAAATTCTCAGAGAGCAAAGAGCCGATTTGAACCATACTGGGATTCTCCCAACTTCAGATTTCTGTCTCACGATATAAATCTCCCGATGGGTGAGGATGAGGTAGCAAAGGCTGATTTTGTAGTTCATTTAGCAAGTAACACTCATCCGGTTGCCTATGCAACTGACCCCATCGGCACAATAACAGCAAATATTATCGGTACCAAGAATCTTCTTGATATGGCTGCCGAGAAAAAATCTGAGCGTTTTGTTTTTGCCTCTTCCAATGAGATTTACGGAGAGAACAGAGGAGACACAGAACTGTTTTCCGAGGATTACTGCGGTTACATCGACTGCTGTACTTTAAGAGCCGGATATCCCGAGAGCAAGAGATGCGGAGAAGCCCTCTGCCTTGCTTACAGCAGACAGAAGGAGATGGATGTTGTAATTCCGAGACTTACACGTACTTACGGTCCGACTATGCTTATGTCTGATACAAAAGCCGTATCCCAGTTTATCAAGAAGGGAATGGCCGGAGAGGACATCGTTCTCAAGAGCAAGGGAAATCAGTTCTACTCATACACTTATGTAACCGATGCGGTATCAGGCCTTCTTACGGTAATGTTAAAGGGTGAGTGCGGTGAAGCATATAATATTGCAGATATTTCATCCGATATTACACTCAGAGATATGGCAGAACTTATCGCCGGTTATTCCGGAACAAAGGTTGTTTTCGATATTCCGGACGAAACAGAGAGCGCCGGTTACAGCAAAGCAACAAAGGCAAGACTTGACAGTACCAAGCTTAAAGGTCTTGACTGGAAAGTTAAGTACGATATCAGATCAGGACTGGAGAGAACGCTTGATATACTGAAAACTCTTGATTAAACGAGGTTATTAATGGAAAACTATAAGATAGATTTTGTAATGATATGGGTAGATGGAGGAGATCCCGAATGGATAAAGAGCAAGAATTTCCATTCCGGAAAGAAATCCTCCGTAACCGATGACAGAGATGCGAGATATCGAGACTGGGAAAATCTCAAATACTGGTTCAGAGCTGTTGAAAAATTTGCTCCATGGGTAAATCATGTGTATTTCATTACCTGCGGACATGTTCCTGAATGGCTCAACCTGGATTATGAAAAGATTACTCATATCAGGCATGAAGATTATATGCCGGAAGAATATCTTCCAACATTCAGTTCCCATCCTATTGAACTGTGCATAAACAGAATCAAGGAGCTTTCGGAACATTTCGTATATTTTAATGACGATATGTTTATTACAAGACCTGTTAAACCCGAGCTGTTTTTTAGAAACGGTAAACCGGTTCATTCTGCTCATCTGCACTGCACAAGACCCGGAAAAGTGGGCAATATCATGCCGCATATCTACCTTAATTCCACTGAAGTGATTAATTCACATATTGATATGAAAAAGTCTCTTTCTGATAATAAGAAAAAATGGTTTTCTGTCAGAAAGAATGGAATCAAAACAATAGCAGAGAATCTTATCTGCAGTAATTATCAGATGTGGCCCGGATTTACAAATGAACATGTAGCTGTTCCGCTTTTAAAAAGTACTCTTGATGAAGTATGGAGACTTGAGCCGGATAAGCTCGACCGGACCTGCAGGCATAAATTCAGAGATGTCCGAGATGTAAGCCAGTACACATTCAGATACTGGCAGCTTGCCAGCGGTAATTTTGAACCTGAAAAAGCTGAAAATCTTGGTATAAAAATTGAGATAGGATCTAATGACAACAGTCTGAAAAAAATGTGTGATGCTATCGAAAATCAGAAATATAATCTTGTTTGTGTAAATGATGACGGTCACCTTCAAACATACGAAGATTTTGAATATGCAAAAAATGAAATAAACAAATCATTTGATAAAATCCTTCCGGAAAAGTCTTTGTTTGAAAGGTAATTTTATAAAACATGAAGAAATCAATAGAAATTGATAAGCATATCCTTGTATTGCAGTTCCTGGGAATTCTTTTTGTGGTATTCGGTCATACCCAGGTTAATATTCTGAATTTTTCCGGTATGTTTCCTTACTACTCTTTTCACATGCCCCTCTGGATTTTTATATCAGGTTACTTATTTAATACAGATAAACTTGACCGATTTGCGGTATTTATAAAAAAGAAAACCGTAAAGCTGTTGCTGCCTTTTTACGGATGGCTTTTGGTTTATTGTATTCTTCGTTATGTTTTCAGGTTACTTGGAATGATATCATACGGAAAAAATCCAACTCTGCATAATTTTTTCGTAATGCCATGGACAAAGGGATGTCAGTATGGCATTACATCAGCCTGGTGGTTTATTCCGATACTGTTTTCAATAGAAATAATATGCTTTTTTAAAGAACAGATATTCAGTAAAATAAAAAAATACTGTTCTGTTTACAGAATTCTGATTTTTGGTTTATTTGTTTTGATTGGTATGGCTGCTGTATATCAGGCTCGTATAGTCGGAAGTTATCAGGGAATGAAAGAGTACCAGTCATATTTATGTAAAGTACTGTTTTTGCTTCCGTTTTTTGACCTGGGAATTATAGTGAAAAAGTATAAGAGTAAAATTCAGAATATAAAAAGTATTTATTATTTTGGCTTTATTCTCATTTTACAGATTATCTGTATTGAATTGTCACATAATTCCATTTCTGCAGAAATAGTTCATTCCAAATATCATACTACTCCACTAATTACTTATATTGTGGCAGTAAATGGTATTTTCCTGTGGTTCAGAATATCCGAAATCTTAGAACCCGCTTTAGGAAAACTAAAGCTTGTGTATGAGGTGGGAAGAAATACATGGAGTATCCTGCTTCATCATCAGATGATAATTTTTATACTTAATTGGTCTTTTGTATATATTGGGAAACTGGTTTACAGATTAGCGGAAATCAGAATTTTTGATTCCATAGACATTAAGAAATTAATCTCCAAGCCATGGTATTTCTGTAAATCAGATGAGCTGGCTAAGATATACATAATTTATGCCGTAGTATCTGTTATAGGCTCATTGATTATCCATAACTTGGTTTTAAGATTAAAAAAATCTATATCTATAAATAAAATAAAAGTGAAAAAATAATTAAAATGACAGTATATCTTTTGTTTTTTGTACCAATAATCTTTTTGGCATATTGCGCAGAGCATATATATTACAGAAAAAACACTGCCATGTGCTCCGGTTTTATAATTCTGAGTGTTATTATGCTTTCAACATTTGCTGCATTAAGAGGGTTAAGTGTTGGTACTGATGTTACGGTTTATCTGGAAGAAGCATTTACAGGTGCCGAAAGTATTTCGCTTCAGAGTTTTCTGAAAAAATGGAATAATAATGATGTAATGTTTTATACAGGTGTTTGGATTGTAAGACAGATTACTTCAAATATTCATGTCTATTTTTTCCTGCATCAGTTTTGTTCGGCGACTATTATTTATTATATAGCCCATAAAAATATGACTGAGCATAATGATCCGTTTACTCTATATATTTTTATGTATCTGATGATGTGGTACGGTACTACATTTAATGTTCTCAGACAGACTATGGCTGTGAATATTCTTCTTCTCGGATATACATTCTTACGAAATAAACAATGGATTAAATACTGTATAGTGGTTGCAATTGCTTCGCTTTTCCACGCATCCGTTCTGCTTGCTCTGTTCTTCCCGTTTGTTATGGTTCTTGCCGGAAGGAAAAACAGAAATCTTTACGATGCTGTTCTGGGTGTAGGCGGCATTATAGTAATGGCATTACTTCCTGTTTTTTTCAATATCATAAATACATTCGGAACATTTGACAGGTATAAACGATTTTTCACCAATAAGAAATTTTCTGAAACAAATTTCAACATTCACTTTTTTATAATTAAGTCGGTAATACTTATTGGTTTGCTTTTCTTTGTTTACTGGACAAAGAGTCACAGAAAGACAGAAATATCATTGTTGAGTAAACTTATGATATTGGATCTTGTCGCTTATTGCGCTAGTATGCAGGTTAAGTACGGATACAGATTGTCCTATATTTTCCTTGCGTTTCAGATTATTGCCATACCAAAGATTTATTCTGAAATTAAAAATGATAAAAACCGCAGATTATTCGTGTTGTTTATTGCAATATCAATGTTAATGTATTTTTATTGGCGATATTCCAAGATAGGATATGACGGTATTGTGCCTTATGTATTTATGACAAACGACAGTGTCGGTGTTATGGAATAAGCAGAGTAGGAGATTTTACAAATGGAGAAAAAAGTTCTAATTATCAGCTGTGCGGAATCCAATGCTCTTTGTATAGCGAGGTCTTTCGGGCTTAATAATATTCACACGGAACTCCTGTTTGTATCAGACAGGGCAGGTGCTTCCGGGCTTGTTGAAAAATCAGAAATAATTAAAAATACAGTTCAGCTGAAAAAAGACGAGTCGGTTATTATTGATTACCTCGTTAAACTTGGTGAGAAGGAGCTTAAAGAATGGGTTCTGTTTCCAACCGATGATTATTGTGCATTTGTTGTGGACAATAATAAACAGAAACTTCAGAAATATTTTTATTTTTCATTTATCGAGGACGGCTCCGTTGTAGAATTCATGGATAAATCCATTCAGGCAAAGACAGCAAAAAAATGCGGTCTTGCTACTGCAAATGAGTGGATTGTTCATACAGCGGGAAACAGTACGGTTATTCCTGAAAATATGGAGTTTCCCTGTTTTTACAAACCGATAATGAGCGTTAAAGATGTAAAGTCCGGTATCAGAGTTTTTAAAGAAAAAGATGAATTCGATAGCTGGATAAAAGCGAGAAAACCGGGTGAAGATATACTCATTCAGGAATTTCTTGATATTAAATTTGAATATGATTTAAGCGGAGTTACAAACGGTAAAGAAGTATATATACCGGCTGTCATTAAAAAAGATATGGTATCTAAGGTTGTGCCCGGAGTTACTCTTGCAGGTCACCTTGAACCTGTTTCCGTTTTAAAGGATGAGCTCGAAAAAATAAAGAAGTTTATCATTGAGTCACGTTATGTGGGAATGTTTGACTTTGAGCTGTTCGTAACAACAAAAGGAATATACTTCGGAGATTACAATATGCGCTGCGGTGCACCGAGTTATATATATGAACTCGCCGGATTCCCACTTCCGTATATTGCCTCTGAGATGATATGTGACGAAGGTCATAACATAAAAATCGGAGATGTTATCTGTGAATCGGGTTATTCTTTCTACAACGGATACCACTCTGTCAGAGAGGTTATTCGTGGAAATATGACTGTTGCAGAGCTTCAGAATCTTGAGAGAAACTGCGATTATGATATTTTCAGCAGTAAAGATGACCCAAGGCCGAATGATATTTTTAATGCAGCATTCAGAAAGAATATCCGTATGAAGCGCCTTGAGTTCAGAGTAAAGAAATTTATCAAACGTATGATAGGCAGAGCTTAAACAGACTGGAAAATATATATGAAACCTAAGATTTTAGTTATAGGTGAAAACAGTGTAACACCTATGGGTATAATCAGAGCTCTTGGACAGAAGGGCTATGATATTGATGTTGTATATTTTACAAAACCCGATAATAAAAGTGATGTTATAAAATCATGCAGGTATGTAAACCGTGTAACGGATATACCTAAAACAGAAACATACAGATTTTATGATGTAATCAAGAAAGATTATGCTGACGGAAACTGGTTTTTGTTTCCGTCATGTGACTTAAGTGCGGAGCTTATCTCGAAAATTGACGATGAGACCAAAAAGCATGTGTATATGCAGTACTCAAAGTCATATTCCATACCATCCCTTCTTGAAAAAAATCTTCAGAATAAACTTGCAGGGGAATGCGGACTCAAAACGCCGAACGAAGTTGTAGTATCTCTCAGCGATGAGAATCCGGCAATTCCGAATTCTGTTACATATCCGTGCTTTGTAAAGCCGCTTGTAAGTGCGACAGGAAACAAAACGGAGATGGCGGTATGCGGTAATTCCGAGGAACTCAGAAAGCATCTCGCAAAAATACGTAAAACCGACAGTAACAGAAAAGTACTCGTACAGGATTATCTCAATATCACAAAGGAATACACCATAGGCGGAGTGTGTACGGAAAACGAGGTATATATTCCCGGGATAATTAAAAAGAAGGTAATCGCACGGCTGAACAAGGGCGTAACTCTTATGGGCGAGATAGTTCCGAATTCAGAGATCGGCGAAAACTATGCCCTTGTGGAGGCATTTCTTAAAAAAACCGGCTTTGTAGGTATGTTTGATCTTGAGCTCATGATTACCGATAACGGATGCTATTTCGGAGAGTTAAATCTCAGAGCCGGAGGTCCGAGCTATGCTTATACCTATCTTGGCTGTAACCTTCCTGATTTTACAGTCAGATCCATAATGGATAATTCCGAACCTGTACCGAAAGATAAGCCTCAGCAGGGGAAATTCTTTGTGAACCCCAAGGTGCTTTTTGAGGATTACAGATCTCTCCTTATTTCATCAAAAGAATTCAAAGAGATTCTATCCGGTTCGGATTTTAACCTTCTTACCGATAAATCAGATCCTGAGCCTGAAAAAGTTTTCATGTCTCAGGTTAAGAATAAAGTACAGTATAAGAGATTCAAGCGATTTGTTAAAAACACACTTATCAGAGCAGGTCTGCTTCATAAGTGATATAAGGAGACAGTTAATGGCACACATTATAGTATTGGGCAGGAACTATTCAACATGAATCTGAGTAAGAGCCTGGACCGGAATTGTTGTTGAAGAGCAACACGGAAAACTGTTCCACAAAAGAATGAAAAAACTTGTAAAAATACTGTTATCGAATATAAAGTAAATACGGAGAATCTATGAGTGAGATAATCATTATGCCCAAAAGGGATAATACAACTTATGATGAGCTGTTTAACATTATCAATTCAGCTCATGCCCAAAACCGTGAAAAAAATATAGTGGTAAATCCCGATATGACAGATGCCGAAAAGCTGAAAGACTCTGTTTCAAAGGATGATACTGTATTTGTTGCGTATGATGGGGAAAGAGCAGTTGGCACTGCCACAGCGGGATTTGTTACAGGTACAAGAAGATTTGTAAAAGGAAAAAAACTTGTAAGTCTCACACATCTTGCGGTGTTACCTGAATATGGCGGAAAAGGGATTGGAAAAATGCTGTGTAATGCTGTAGAGGATTATGCACGTGAAAATAATATAGATACAGTTGAACTTTATGTTCGTGAAAATAATGATGCCATTAAATTATATAAGCGTTGCGGATATGTAGGAGCTGCTTATTTTCCACGCAAGTCCATCAGACAGTATGCAATTTATATGTTGAAAAAAACTGATGGAACAAAATTATCTCCCAGTGTAACTGTTTTTTATAATATTCAGCGAGCTGTAAATAAAATCAGATACAAATATCATTGATTCAGATTTAAGACAATGGTAAAACATAATAATTATTGTAGAAGAAACTAATTAATTCGGATATGAAAATCATAAAAAGAATAACAAGAAGAATCAGATATTATACAAAAAGTCCTCTGGAAAAAGCAGTGCTTAAGTCACTTGCTGCTTTCGGATGGAAATAAGATAAGGCCTATGCCAATGACATAAGAAAAACAGCAGAGGAATATTCATCTCTGTACAATGTTGAGCATAATTCAAAGCTCGAGAAGGATATAGCCGAGAAAAACATTATCGGCGGTTTCGGTCAGGATGAATATATTGGACTTAAGCTTCTCGGAAGAAGTAAAGAAGAGATTGATAATTATATAGGTGAAAAGGAATTCTATGAAAAGTTTGTCAGAAGCGATATGAATTCCTTCCCAAGAGACAAATTCGAGAGATATAAATTATTCTCGAAGCTTTTCAGAAGAGAGCTTATCAGAATCGATTTTGACGGCAGTTCTCAGGAGAAAGAAAAATTCGAGAAGTTTATTGCTTCTCATGAGGAATATATGCTTAAGCCCGTTGTCGGTACAAAGGGACATGGTGTCGAAAAGCATAATTCCGATGACTTCAAAACACCTGATGAACTTAAATCTTCATGCGCAGGAGCTGTAATACTTGAGGAGCTCATCACTCAGGGCGAGGAAATGGCTTCCTTTCATCCGGCAAGCATAAATTCCTGTCGATTTGTTTCTGTAATAAACGATAAGGGAGAGGTAAGCCCGCTGTTCGTAACAATAAGAACAGGTCGCGGCGGCTCCGTTGTCGATAATGTAGGTGCAGGTGGAATTACGGCTCTCGTTGATGCGAATACAGGAGTTGTATGTTCAGACGGACTCTGTGAATATGAATATTTTGAGAAACACCCTGATACAGGAGTCAGATATAAAGGATTCAGACTTCCGAATTACAGCGAACTCTGCTCGCTTGTGGCTGATGGTCATAAGCTGAGACCTCAGCAGAAATTCATAGGCTGGGACTTTGCATGGACAGATAAGGGAGAGTGGGACTGTATTGAGGTCAATCCGGGTCCCGCATTTATCAGCTATCAGAAGCTTTCAGGCAAGGGAATAAGAGATTTACTTAAGAGCAAGGGCGTAATCTGAGGTAATTTATGAAAGAAAAAGTTATACGAAGAAAAATGAATCGTCATAATATGAGAGATATAAAAATTTTTCATCCCTTATATGTAATGGGATATAATTTTCTCTATAGACATGACAAAAAATACAAGAGTGAAGTAGATCATACCGTTAATGAATATAAGAAGATAAATCCTGATATAGACTCAAAAAAAATTCATAGAGATGTAGTAAAAACGAATGCAGAAACAATGTATTCAGCAGAAGAATATCTTTTATTTGAGCTGTATGGAAAATCTACAGAAGAAAGAAACAGTTACTGCAATATAGAGGAACTGTTAGAGCATTTTTCATTTGATAAAAAAATTAATACTCTCCCTGATGATAAATATGGAAGATATTGTGTTTTCTCTGATTATTTTAAGAGAGATATACTTTTTATGGATTTTAGTAAAGAATATACTGAAGATTACGAAAAATTCATTTCCTTACACAATGTTTTTATGGCTAAACCTATAAGAGGAACAAAGGGAATTGGAATAAAGAAACTGAATTCCACCGAAGTTCCTGATATTGACAGCTTAAAAAAGAAATGAATAGTGATTGTATTCTTGAGGATTTTATTATACAGGGTGAAGAGATGGCAGTTTTTCATCCCCAAAGCATTAATACATGCAGATTTGTTTCATATATAGGAAATGACGGAGAAGCACATCCTCTTTTTTCAACTATCCGTACCGGAGTAGGCGATTCAATTGTCGATAATGTTGGCTCCGGAGGAATAACAGCCCTTGTTGATATTGATACGGGAATAATATGTACAGATGGTATGAGAGGTATAAACTGGTATGAGAAACATCCTGATTCGGGGGTAGTATTCAAAGGATATCAGCTTCCGGATTGGAATGAACTCAGAGCGTTTATAAAAAGTGCTCACGAAACCCGTCCTCAGCAGAAGCTTTTAGGTTGGGATATGGCATGGACGGTGAACAATGGATGGGATGTAGTTGAGATTAATCCTGCTCCTGCATTTTCTAGTTATCAAAGATTGACCGGTAAAGGAATTAGGAAATATATTTCTTCAATAGGTCTCTATGATTGATTCAAGTAAAGCATGTGAATCAAAAGAAAGGAAGAAATTTGTGGGCAAAAATACTTTAGTTAATTCCGGTGGTAAAAATTCAAGAACAAAAAACACTATACTGAATTTTACCAGCAGTATCGGAGGACAGCTCATTACGATAATAATGCAGTTTGTTGTTCGTACGGTATTTATCAGAACCTTAGGTAAGTCTTATCTTGGTATAAACGGTCTGTTTTCTAACATTCTTACTATGCTTTCCCTCGCAAATATGGGTGTAGGAACAGCAATTGTCTATAAGCTATACAAACCGATATCTGAGAATAATCATCAGAGAATTGCAACTCTTATGCATTTCTACAAGACTGTTTACAGATTTATCGGCATTGCGGTAGCGGCAATAGGTGTATGTCTTATACCTTTCCTGCCTTATATCATAAAGGATAGCGGGAAACTTGATTCACTCGGAATCAATATGACATTTATCTTTCTTTTGTATCTGATACAGAATGTTTCATCTTATCTGTTTTTTGCATATAAGAGTGCTATTGTATCCGCTAACCAGAAAGATTATCTGCTTAATATAATTCAGTATTTCTTTACATTCGGTCTTGCAGTTGTTCATATCGTTTTTCTTTTAATCTATCCGAACTTTACTGTATATGTACTGCTTACTATTGTTGAAGTAATTGCGAGAAACTGTGTAAATGCACATTATGCAAATAAGCTTTATCCGTATATCAAGGAAAAGCCGTCCGAAAAGATAAGTAAGGATGAAGTAAAAGGAATATTCAAAGACTGCTCTGCTCTGTTCTTATATAAGCTTAATGATGTAGTTCTGAAAGCTACTGATAATATTGTAATTTCGATATTTCTTGGTCTGGAAGTAGTAGGCCTGTATTCAAACTATCTGATTTTATACAATACTATAAGGTTACTGATAATCAAAATATTCAATGCAGTATCCCATAGTATAGGAAATCTTCATGCCGAGAATAAAGGAAGACACGAATATACTATATTTAAAAGTGTAATGCTTGTTACAACAATACTTGCTTCTACCGCAGCTGTCGGTCTTGCTGTATGTTCCGATGAGCTTGTAAATACCTGGATAGGTTCTGACTGGATAATTCCAAAACCGTTCTCAATTTTAATCGGTGTGGAAATTTTCACAGCTGCATTTCGAACTATCCTGAGCAAGTACAGAACAATCATGGGACTTTTCCAGCAGGCAAAGCTCCGACCCGTATTCGGAATGATAATCAACCTGGTTGTTTCGGTAGCCCTTGTGAAATCATGGGGAATATGCGGTGTTCTTGTAGGTACAATAGTAGCCGACTGGACTACCCTTATGTGGTACGATCCGCTTGTTGTTTACAGAGTCGGTTTCAAGGGTAAGTATAAGCCATCCGATTTCTTCGGTTCTCTTGCTTTAAGAGGAATTGTAACCGTAGCGGTTGGTGTTATTGACTATTTCATCTGCACAAACCTGTTCACAGGACTCGGCTGGATTTCCGTAATCGTTCATGCGATTATCTGCGGTGTTACAGTCCCGCTTGCAATGCTGGCTGTTTCTTACAGAACCGAAGAAGGAAAGTATCTCCTGGGAATTCTTACAAAGTTTGTAAAGAAAATTAAGAAGTAATGAAATAAAAGCTGCAAAGGTAGTTTTACTATCTCTGCAGCTTTTTACTTATTTTTTTGTGATTTTCGATACCAGTTTGCGGAACAGGTTCAGATACATATATTTCTTTAACAGAGGCAGTAATGCTTTGCCGGATTTGTACTCTGTAAAGAATCTGTCGGTGTATCTGTTTTTCTTTGCGGTTTTAACAGCAGAAGAATTAATTGCAACTGCTTTTTTTCCATCTATATCTGCTGATTTAACATTCTCAGATATTTCACTGAACAGTTGTTCACCTTTTGGTGTGTTGATAAACAGAAGAGATGTTCCCATATCATCAAAAAGTTCAGGGGCGAGAGATTTTGCTCCCCATAAATCACCGAGTGTTATATCAGACAGACGATTTTCCAATCCCTTGTTTTTACATTTGTAACATCCGCCTGATAAGGCAAGATTATCGATAAGCGCTCTCATATATGGATCAAAGTTATGATTTTTATAATACTCGCTTCCGTTCGTAAATTTGATGCGGATTCCGTACCTGGACCATCCGTTGCCTTTATCTCGGAAGTTTATATTCTGTATCTGTCTTCCCTTTGACACTGATTCTCTGTAATCTTTCCAGATATTTGCTCCGGGCGTTCCATGACAGATAAGGTCGACAATATAAAGATTATCGTAATCTTTTTTCAGATATTGTTTTAACGCAAAAACCTGACAGGGAAGACCAGAGAATAATACAGGGATGTTCTTTTCGAGATTTTCTTTTATCTCAGGAAATACAGAGCATTTTCCGAGTGTATATTTACTTGAATATAGTTTCTCAAGATCGTTTATGTTATCAACAGCTATATGATTAACATCAAAATTGTGGTCAAAAGAAGCGCCGTAGACTATTCCGTTTTTCTGAATTATATGCTTTGCAAGAAGAGGGAAAATACCTCCTGAAGAACAGCGTTCTTTTGTGTTAAGGTCTATGTTCTGTGATGCTATGATTTTCATTTTTCAGCCCTTCTGAATTTTTTATTTAAGCATACCAAAAAGAACTGCGAATTACAACAAAATGATAATAAATATGATGGAACTCTTTAATCTTTCGTTCATACATGATATAATCTCATCATCAAATTAACAGAAGGATAATACCATGATAAAAATTTCAAAGCGTATAGAAGAATTAAGAAAAGAGAGAGGACTCTCTGCTTACCAGCTCTGTAACGAGCTCGGTTTCCCAAAGATGAGCATCGAGAAGTTCGAGGCAGGCAAGCTCACACCAACAAAGCTTCAGCAGGAGAAGATTGCCAGGTTTTTCGGTGTAAGTACAGACTATCTCACAGGAGAGAATGACGATACCATGACACAGTGGATTCGTGACGACGAGCGTCAGGCTTCAAGACAGATTTCCCGTCAGAGCATAACCACAGTGCCGAAGAAAACCGTAAAACAGCAGTCAGAGACCCAGAGCAACACAGGTTCCATGATGGATGCCTTTGCTAACAGCGAAGTTTTCAAGAAGGCTGTTTTAGAGGTTCTCAAAACTCCCGAAGGCATGGAGCTCATAAGAAAAGCCCTCTGCAAATAATCAAAAGCAAAGACCCGGAAACTCGGTTGAAACCGATCCCGGGTCTTAATTATTATCTGAGATTTTCCGGTACCAGACCGCCTCCGGTACCCCATACTATGTGAGTGCTGTTCTCGAGTTTATCCCCGAGCTCATGTGCATTGATGTAAGTTTTCCACTCATCGCTGTTCTGCATGTTGAAAATATGGAAGCCCGCACAGGCGGAAGGCTCAAGGTAAATCCCTTCGCTCTCCATAAGATTGTTCTGATAAACTGCAAGTTGCTTATCTTCAACAGTAAATGTTCCGGACAGAACTTCTTTCATCATATTGCAGGCAAAAGCGCTTGCTCTGCCCACAGCAAGTCCGTCTGCGGCGGTTTTACCACTTAATCCTATGTCCTGAACACAGATTTCATTATACTTTCCGCTTGCCATTCCGAGGGTGAAGCAGGGGGCTTCTGTCGGTTCTGCAAAGAAGCAGTGAACATTCTTTCCGTACAGCGTTTTAAGTCCGAATGTGATTCCTCCCGGAGCGCCACCCACACCGCAGGGAATATACACAAACATCGGATGTTCATCATCTACGATTATTCCAGCCTTGTTGAACTGCACTTTAAGTCTTAATGCCGCAGTGGAGTATCCAAAGAAAAGATCCTGAGAGTTTTCATCATCTATAAAGAATGAATTGGGGTCTGCTTCAGATTCCATGCGTCCGTTTTTCACAGCTTCACTGTAATCACCGTCATATTCCTTTACGGTTGCACCTTCACTGCGCAGTAAATCTTTCTTCCACTGCCTTGCATCACTTGACATGTGAACTATTACTTTGAATCCCATACGGGCGGCGGTTCTGCCAATGCTTATTCCAAGATTACCCGTTGAACCCACCTGTATTGTATATCTGCCTAGAAACTCACGGAATTCATCAGAGTTGATAATGGAATAATTATCTGTCGGCTGAAGCATCTTCTCGTGCTGTAAAATACTTTCCGCAATTTTCAGAACTTCGTGAATTCCACCCCTTGCTTTTACGGAACCGGCAATGGGAAGCCTTGCGTCATCTTTCAGAAAAAGATTTCCTTTTATGTATGTGCCGTTTTCGTTGAAAAGCTGCTTCATATTGTCAATTTCTATGAGCTGAGATTCTATTACGCCCTTTTTCTCTGCGGTTTCCGGGAAGGCAGAAGCAATATATGGCAGAAAGCGCATAAATCTGTTCTGCGCCGCCTTGGTATATACATAACCGAAGCCGTTAATTTTTTCGAGCGGTTTGGTTTCATGATAATTCGGATTTATCCAGAGTGTCTCTTTTATGTTTTTCAGTCTGTTTATTGTGTCCATGCTGATTCTCCTTTGGGATTAATTATATCATATTGATTTCTATATTCAATAAAGTTCACAAGTATATGTATGAATTCAAAGTTTTTTATCAAACCTTCGTCATTATACCTAAATCAGAAAAGAATATTTGACTATTTAGTTAATTGTAAGTTTCCTATGATGAGAATATAATAGACAAAAATGTCTGAAAATAAGAGGTGTGGAATGAAAGTTTCAGATACAAATGCAGTGGGCATGGATGTTCTTGCCCTTTCGGATAATACGAAATACTCCTACAGAGGATTAATGTCAGGTGTGCTTGATTTCATCAAAAAGAATCAGCTTCTCGACAGAGCATTGTGGAAGCGGTTTGTGGATCAGTTCAAAGAAGCGGATTCCGACTATGACGGCGGATGGCGCGGAGAGTACTGGGGCAAAATGATGATGGGCGCCTGTTATATCCTTGAGATGACAAAGGATGATGAGCTTTACTCCGTAATTGAGGAAACCGTCAGGGATATGATAAGCGCACAGGATGAACTCGGCAGAATTTCCAGTTATGCTGTGAATCACGAGCTTACATACTGGGATATGTGGTGCAGAAAATATGTCATGGTCGGCATGGAGTATTTTCTCCCTGTATGCAGAGACGAAGCTCTGTCAAAGGAGATTATCGAGTGTCTCTGCGCTCAGCTTGATGCAATTATGAGAGAAATCGGCCCTGATAAAAAGCCTGTATGCAAGGCAAGCGGAAACTGGCGCGGACTTAACTCCGCTTCTATACTTGAGCCGGTTGTACTGCTTTATAAACTCACAGAAAAGAGTGAATATCTCGATTTTGCAAAGTATATAGTCGAGAGCGGTGCCACATCTGTCTGTGATGTTTTTGAGCTTGCACTTGAGGATAAATTATACCCATATCAGTACCCTGTAACGAAGGCTTATGAGATGATTTCCTGCTTTGAGGGCCTCATCGAGCTTTACCGCATTACAGGTGACGAGAAGTGCAAAGAGACAGCGGTTCGTTTCGGAGATAAACTGCTGGAGAGTGATTTCACAATAATAGGTTCCTGCGGTTGTACCCACGAATTCCTTGACCATGCAAAAGTCCGCCAGGCGAAGGAGGAGACAGGACCACTCATGCAGGAAACCTGCGTAACCGTAAGCGTTATGAGGTACCTGTGGCAGCTCACAAGACTAACAGGCGACTTTAAATATGCCGACTGTTTCGAGAGGGCCTTCTATAATGCCTATCTTGGTGCATTAAATACGGAGCATGTGGTTACAGATGCTTTCAAGGAGGAAAATCCCGGCCTTGTATATGAGCCGCTCCCATTTGACAGCTACAGCCCGCTCACAGCAGGTTACAGGGGTCGTGCTGTCGGCGGATACAAAGTCATGTCAGACTCCCACTATTACGGATGCTGTGCCTGCATAGGCGCAACAGGCGCAGGACTTTTTACGAAGTTACAGCTCATGAGAAGTGAGAATGAAATTACCGTGCTGATGTATTCCGACGCTGTAATCAATACACTTACACCGAAAGGGCAGAACTTCAGAATTTCCATGAATACATCCTACCCGAAAACGGTAAATGTCATTATGGAAATATCTCTTGAGGAATCTGAAGAATTTACACTTACTTTCCGTGTACCGAACTGGATAAAGAGCGTGTATGCCGCTGTAAACGGAGAAGAGGTATTTCCTGAAAACGGAAAAATCAGAATTAATAAAGAGTGGCAGGACGGTGACAGAATCAGTATTGCCTTTAAGCGTAAACTGAAGGTTGTTGAGCCTGTACCTTATGAACATGATGTTCTTATGACAGGTATAAACTGGGACGAGGATTATCTCTGTCCAGTTTACGATGAAGCAGGCGAGGATACCCCAAAGCATTTTGCTGTTGAATACGGTCCGCTGGTACTTACAGCCCAGCAGAGCAGGGGCTGGAACTCCGATAAGACTTACAGCTATGAAAACATAGCAGAGGCTGTAATAAACAAATACGACTACTGTATGATTGAGACCGTCTTACAGCAGAAAGACGGAACAGAGCTTGTTCTCACAGATTATGCAAACTCAGGTAAAAAGTGGGGAGATCAGGATAAAATAGCCGTATGGATTAAATCTGAATAAATATTCTTTTCAAAACTATCATCATATTTTAATAGCCTTCGGGAAACGGGCTTTTCAATCCCCGTTTCTACTCAGAAAACTTAAAACTGCGGCTGTCGAAGTTCGGTTTCAGACAGCCGCTTTTTGTATGTTTGCACAAGTTTACACAATTTTCTTGAAAAGTTCACATACAACTGTTATAATCAAATAGTTTTATTATAGTATATTCTTGAAAGGAAATATCATGAGCAAATTATTAAAAAGAATTGCAGCAGCTTCCATGGCAGCCGCAATTATGGTGAGCATGGCAGCATGCACAGCAAAAGAAACCACCTCCGGTGAGGCGGAGACAGAATCTTCGGTAACAGAAAGTGTTGCGGAAGAATCCACAGAAGCTGTCGAAGATGAGGCAGGTGAATCAGCAGAGGAAAGTGCTGAGGAGTCAGCAGAAGAAACAGCAGAGGAATCCGTTGAGTTACCTGAGTTCAGTAAGGGCCTCGCAGCAAACGGTTACTATGACGGTCTCAAGGCTTCGGAAGCTGTAACTTTTGAGGAAGGCTATATTGTAACAGTACCTTCCGATGTTCACGAAGTAACAGACGAGGAAGTTGAGAATTATATCAACAGCAATTATCTTGAGGTTTATTCAGAGACAGTTCAGGTTGTTGACAGAGCAGTTGAGGACGGCGATACAGTTAACATTGACTATGTAGGCAGTGTTGACGGTGTGGAGTTTGTCGGCGGTAACACAGAGGGTGCAGGTACATCGGTTACTATCGGTACAACACAGTATATCGATGATTTCCTCCAGCAGCTCATCGGTCACAAGCCGGGCGAGACTATTGACGTCGAGGTAACTTTCCCTGAAGGATATCAGGATTCCGAGGATGCCGACGGCAACAAGATGGAACTTGCAAACAAGGATGCACTCTTTGTAACATCCATCAACTTTATCTCAGAGAAAAAAACACCTGAGCTCACAGATGAATTCGTAGAAGAGCATTACTACGTAAAGGGCTGGAAAACAGCTGATGAGATGAGAGAAGGCGTAAGAGCAGAGCTTCAGAAGCAGAAGGTCAGAAACTACGTAGGTGAGTGGATGATTGATCACGCAGATCTCATAGATCTTCCTGAGGTAGCATATCAGCATCAGGTTACATTCATGATAGAGACATACAAGTCCTACGCAAAGATGTATGACATGGAGTACGACCAGTTCCTCACAGATTATGTTCAGGTTGAGAACGAAGAGGAGCTCATCGAGTTCAACAAAGAGAGCAACGAGAAGGTTGCAAAGAACTATGTTGTAATTCAGGCTATCGCAGAAAACGAGGGCATCGAGGTTACAGATGAGGATGTTGACGCTTATTTCAAGAATATTATGGGCGGCAGTGATCCAAACCTCTACTATGACAGCTACGGAAGACCATTTGTAAATATGATGGTTCTTGAAGATAAGGTTATCGGCTGGCTCACAGACAATGCGGTTCTCTCTGATGAACCATCTGCCGAAGAGAGCGAGGCTGAATCTTCAGAGGAAGCTTCAGAAGAAAGCACAGAAGAATCTGCAGCGGAAACAGCTGAGGATACTGCTGAAGGATCTGCTGAGGAGAGCGTTGAAGAAACTTCCGAAGAAACTTCTGACGCTGAATAAAAAAGTAATAGACAACCAGGTTCCGAAATGTTATAATAATTAGACTTTTTAATAAAAAGGATGATAATAATGGATAAGGCATTTCAGATAATTCTCAATGCTCTCACAGAAGAGCTCACAAAGCAGGGCTTTACAGGTCCTGAATCCATGGATGAAAAACTCGGTAAGGCATACCTTTTCAGAACAGAAAATGTTGCCTATCAGGTAGTTTTCGAAGATGAGAGAGAAGTTTTCGCTCTCAGATCCAACGCATATGATGAAGAGGGCAACTTTGCCCACGACTGGAAACAGCTCTCCATGTGGCTTTTCGATAAGAACGAGGGCACAGAAGCTGACGCCCAGAGCATTGCAAATGACTTTGTGGATGTTGTCGGCGGTTCCAAGAGAGTTGCGGCTGTTCAGACAGCAAAGAAGAAAAAGAAGAAGAACGATGACGAAAGAGAAGTTGATACAATATTCTTCTTCAACCGTCTTGTCGGTATATTCCCGGAGCTTAAGGATGAGATGAACAGGGAGAGAATCACATACGGCCAGGTAAGACTCACAGTCATGGCAAGAGATGTTGTTGCTCCAAAGATTCAGAAACTTGCTCTCGACAAGCCTAACTCCGATGCATTCTCAAAGGTAAAGAACCTTATCAATGAGATGTATAAGTCAGGTGATGCGGATCTTCGTTCAATCATCACAGCCGGTGTTCTCAACAATATTTCCGATGAAACAGCTATTGCAAGAATCAGAGAAGATTTCTCAGATGACCTTGCAAAGGTTTACAAATGTGCCAGAAAGCTCATCGGTAAGAACATCAAACCGGAGAAGGTTAAGAAGCCAAACCGCATTGTTGCCAGCGCACTTGACAATGAAGTGCACAGATAAAATCATTAATCTGTAAGATTTAACAAAAAGAGCTTTCCCGCTTGACAAGAATTGCCATCTGTGGTAATATCTTGTTACCTCAGATTGGGGGCTCTTTTTTTGTCGCCCTTTTTCAGAGGGAGGCTGGGGATAACCCAAATTTATTCCGTAAAACGGAGGTGCCGTTATGAGAAACAAGATCGTTTTAGCTTGCACTGAGTGTAAACAGCGCAACTACAACACAAAGAAGAACAAGAAAAACAATCCTGACAGACTTGAAATGAACAAGTATTGCAGATTCTGCAGGAAGCACACACTCCACAGAGAGACAAAGTAAGTCGGAGGGTCGATCATGGCTGATGCTAAGAAAACCGACGCTAAGAAGACAAACGCATTTGTGGAGTTCTTCAAGAGACTTGGCAAGTTTTTCCGTGACTGTAAGGGTGAGGTCAAGAAGATAGTATGGCCTACACCAAAGCAGTGCTTCAAGAACATGGCTGTTGTTTTCGCAACAATCCTCATTCTTGGTATTTGCATTTTTGCTCTTGATACAGTCTTCATGAAACTGTTGGGTCTTGTTATGAACGTCGCAGGTTAACTGTCAGCAACTGACAGATTTTACGAAGCGGAGGGATTACAATGCCAAACGCGGCAAAGTGGTTTATCGTTCATACTTATTCAGGCTATGAAAACAAAGTTATGGACAGCCTGAAGAAAACAGTTGAGAACCGCCAGATGCAGGATCTGATTTTAGACATTAGCGTTCCTACCGAAATGGTCGTCGAGATAACAGAAGACGGCAAGAAAAAAGAGGTGGAACATAAGGTCTTCCCCGGATATGTTCTTGTTAAAATGACATTAACAGATGACGGAAAAGTTCCGAACGAGTCCTGGTATGCAGTAAGAAACATTCGAGGCTGCACAGGTTTTGTAGGAACATCAACAGAACCTATTCCTCTTACAGATGAAGAGGTAGCAAAACTCGGCGTTGAATCCAAAACTGTTGAAGTATCATTCAACATCGGTGATACCGTCCAGATCACCGGCGGTCCATTTGATGGATATATCGGAACAATTGACAGCATGAATCTCGATGAGATGAGAATGACAGTTATCGTTTCGATGTTTGGACGCGAAACTCCGGTAGAGCTTGAGATGAGTCAGGCTCAGCTGGCAAATTTTTAAGGTTAGATAATTAAGCGTAATTGCTTGTTATGAGGGGATTTCAAACCCCCTGTGGGAGGCTGTGCAAATTTTATTTCGAGGCACTGCCGCCATCTACCACGAATTTTGGAGGTGCACAAAATGGCTCAGAAGGTTACTGGTTACATTAAGCTCCAGATACCTGCCGGTAAAGCTACCCCGGCACCACCTGTTGGTCCGGCTCTCGGTCAGCACGGCGTTAACATCATGGCGTTCACAAAGGAATTTAACGAGCGCACAAAGAACGATATCGGAATGATTATTCCTGTCGTTATTACGGTTTATGCAGACCGTTCATTCACATTTATCACAAAGACGCCGCCTGCAGCAGTTCTCAACAAGAATGAATGCAACATTCATATCGGATCCGGCGTTACGAACAAGCAGAAGGTCGCAAAGATCACAAAGGCTCAGGTTCAGCAGATCGCCGAGCAGAAAATGCCCGATCTTAATGCTTCTTCCATCGAGAGTGCTATGAGCATGATCGCCGGAACAGCACGCAGCATGGGTATCGAAGTCGTAGACTAATTTACCCGGGTGGGAGGGAAAACTCCCGATATTTACCACTCTATGGAGGAAAGATAATGAAACACGGTAAGAAATATACTGATGCAGCAAAGCTCGTTGAGCGCAACAAGCAGTATGAAGTTGCTGAAGCTCTTGACCTTGCTGTAAAGACAGGTACAGCTAAGTTTGATGAGACAATCGAAGTCCATGTAAAGCTTGGCGTTGATGGCCGTCACGCAGACCAGATGGTTCGTGGTGCTATCGTACTTCCTAACGGAACAGGTAAGGACGTTAAGGTTCTTGCTATCTGTAAGGATGAAAAGATTGAAGATGCAAAGGCTGCAGGCGCAGATTTCGTTGGCGGCATGGATATGATCCAGAAGATCCAGACAGAGAACTGGCTCGACTTCGACGTACTCATCACAACACCTGACATGATGGGACAGGTTGGTCGTCTCGGTAGAGTTCTCGGACCTCGCGGACTCATGCCAAACCCAAAGGCCGGTACAGTTTCCCCTGACATTGCAAGAGCTATTCAGGAGGCTAAGGCTGGTAAGATCGAGTACAGACTCGACAGATCCAACATCATCCACTGCGTAATCGGCAAGAAGAGCTTTGGTGTTGAGAAGCTCCAGGAGAACTTCGACGTTCTTCTCGATGCTATCGTTAAGGCTAAGCCGGCTGCTGCAAAGGGTCAGTATGTTCGTTCTTGCGCAGTAAGCTCCACAATGGGCCCTGGCATCAAGATCGTAGCATCCAGATTTGTCTGATAAAATCTGATAAAAATAGTTTTTTACTATTGACAAATTCTTTTGTCAACGTTATAATAATTAAGCTGTTTTCAAAGACAGCAGGTGCGAAAGCGTAAAGGATTAATCCGCCTGCCGAGGAAGCAACGTGTAAAGTTTTAACTTTTGACGTTTCCATGCCTTCCTGCGGTTTCTGCGGGGAGGCATTCTTTGTTTTCGCCTAAGGGATAATGCGACCCTTAAATCGCATAGCAACATTAACCGAAAGGCGAGGTGAATATTTTGCCAAGTACAAGCGTTTTAGAGGCTAAGCAGGCAGTTGTTGCTGAGCTTAAGGAGAAGGTTCTCGGTTCCGCAGCCGGTGTTCTCGTAGACTACAAGGGCATCAATGCTGAGGATGATACAAAGCTCCGTAAGGAACTTCGTGAGGCTGGTGTTAACTACTCAGTTATCAAGAACACACTCCTCAAGAGAGCAATCGAAGGTTCTGAGATCGAGGATCTTTCCTCCGTTCTCGAGGGCACAACAGCTCTTGCTATCGCTACAGACGACCAGATCGCTCCAGCAAGAATCCTCAACAAGTTTGCTAAGGATTCCGATGGAAAGTTCGTAATCAAGGCCGGCTACATGGACGGTAAGGTTATGAGCGCAGCAGAGGTTGCAGCTATCGCTGATCTCCCAAGCAAGGAAGGTCTCGTCCAGATGCTCCTCAGTGTTCTCGTTTCCGGACCAAGAGGTCTCGCAGTTGCTATCAACGCAATCGCAGAGAAGAACGCAGCTCCTGCAGAAGAGGCTGCAGCAGAATAATCTGCACTTACAATTTATTTATTTTACAAACAACTTAAATTTTAGGAGGATATTACAATGGCTGATATCGCAAAGTTTATCGAAGACATTAAGGCTATGACAGTCTTAGAGCTCAACGAGCTCGTAAAGGCAATCGAAGAGGAGTTCGGTGTTTCCGCTGCTGCTCCTGTAATGGTAGCTGGTGGCGCTGCTCCTGCAGAGGCTGCTGCTAAGACAGAGTTTGACGTTGTTCTTAAGAGCGCTGGTTCTTCCAAGATCAATGTTATCAAGGTTGTTAAGGACGTTTGCGGCCTCGGTCTTAAGGAGGCTAAGGCTCTCGTTGACGAGCTTCCAAAGACAGTTAAGGAAGGCGTTGATGAGGCTACAGCTAACGACATCAAGGCTAAGCTCGAAGAGGCTGGCGCTGAGGTTGAGGTTAAGTAATTTAGCCCTATCGGTTATGCTGATTAAGGCTGGGTGGTTATCCACTCAGCCTTTTTTATATCTGTATAAAATTATAGCAGTAGAAGGATGCTATCCAACTACTGCTATTTCTTTTACAGGAACTCAGTCAGGGAATGTACGGTGTTTCCACCGTAGCCTGTCATTTTCTCTGCGTTAATCATAGATCGAAGTATTGCTTCTTCCGTCGCTTCACTCATGGCGATGAATACATCATCAATGTAATCTTCGTTAAAAATTTTTATCTTTCTCGTTACTTTGTCTGAGTGGCTGTCAATCTCATTCGCTGTGGAGAAACCAATGGCAACTTCTCCTGAACCGTGTCCCATGTAGCTGCCCAGTCTGCCAAGACCTATGCATGCACGGTTAAGAACTCTCTTTATCTGTCTTGAATCAAGGGGAGCATCCGTAGCCATAATTATAATACAGCTTCCCTTGTCCTGCTCGTTACCCTTTATTTTCTCGGCTATGTCTTTGCCGATGTTCATACCGTCCACAAGCAGTCTGTCAAGTCTGCCGTGGTTTGTCAGCACAAGCACACCTAAGGTGTAGGACTTTTTCTTTATGTTGATAATTCTGCTGGAAGACCCTATTCCGCCCTTTAAACCGTGACACACCATGCCTCGACCGGCACCTATGGCACCCATTTCGAAAATATCGGAGGCATCTTCAATCGCCTCAAATATATGTTCTTTTTTAACAGCCCTGTCGCTGATTTTATTGAGGTGAGAATCATTGCACTCGCATACTACGGGATTTACTGAACGCAGTTCCTCGCCTTCTTCTTCACAGCGTGTAACCATGTAGTCAACTATGGCATCGTGAACTATTCCCACGTTGAGTGTGTTTGTCAGGGCAATAGGTGTTTCAAGGGTACCCAGCTCCTCAATCTGTATGGTTCCCGCTGTTTTGCCGAAGCCGTTGAACACTGTGCACGCCGCAGGCAGTTTATATACAAAGGGATTTTTCTCACTCGGCATAATCACAGTAACACCTGTGTGGTGATTCTCATCCTCCACGGTGCAGTGTCCTACTTTTACGCCCTCCACATCGCAGATGGAGTTGTGTTTTCCCTTGGGCATGGTGCCCACGTTAATTCCAAAATCGCTTATATTTCTGAATGGCATAGTTTTTACCTCCGTTTGCAATTATTGTATATTCAACTTTCAGATTTTTCAATAAGTTATTCTTATATTTGCTATTGATATTTTATTTTGCAAGTGGTACACTCATATTATTCTATATAAGGACGTGAATATTATGAAATATATTAACGATATGGCTCCCCTCGCAGTAGATTTACCTGAGGATATTCTGCGCGCAAAGTGGTGTGGAGATTTCGCAAGATGTCAGAGACTCATTGATATCTATCTCGAGAACGAGAAAATTCCCGAGTGCACAAAAGAGCGTTTAAGAATAGAGAAGAGAATCATCTATGCTCTTCCAAGGGACTTTGAGTATCCGTACGAGACAGCCCTCAAAATGGCAGAAGAAGCCATAAGCGGTATGACAAGGGAGGAGTTTGATTCCCTTATCGACCATGGCAAAATTGAGTGGATATATGTAAATGGTGTAATTCACTGCCACACACGTTTCCTCGATACCTTGACAAAGGTCAACCCTGACATGGCAGAAAGAGCAGGCCTTCCACCTGCAGCCGAGGACCCTGCAAAGATAGTCCTCAAGCAGAATGTTATCGATTTCAAGGCGACCGGCAAGGCTACATGGCATATTCACATGAAGGCCTGGTTCAAGATTGATGACGATGCTTTCCGCCCGGGCGAGACAGTGAAGGTTCACCTTCCTCTCCCAAAGAATGCCATCAACATGAAGAACATCAATATCATTGCCACATCTCATCAGCCTGCCGTTATCGGTGATGCCGACGATGCCCAGAGAACCGTATATATCGAGACAGCCCTCGAGCAGAACGAGCAGTTCTGGGTTGAATATGAGTATGACAGCACAGTAAAATACATCAACCTCATGGATGAGAAAAACATTGAGCTGGCAGGCAAGACAAGTCAGGCAAAGTTCGATACAGAGGAGCTGTACCCTCATATCAGATTTACTCCGTTTATCAGACAGCTCTGTGCAGAGCTCAAGGGTGACGAGAAGAATCCAATAAAGGTAGCAAGAAAGTTCTACGATTACTGCACAACAAAAGTCACTTATTCCTATATGCGTGAGTATTTCACTATTAGAGAAATTCCCGATTACTGCGGACTTGGCCTCAAGGGTGACTGTGGTGTTCAGGCACTTCTGTTCATCACTCTCTGCCGCTGTGCGGGCATTCCTGCAAAGTGGCAGTCAGGTCTATATGTAAATCCACACTATGTAGGACCGCATGACTGGGCTATGTTCCATGTCGAGCCGTTCGGATGGCTCTTTGCTGACTGTTCCTTCGGTGGCAGTGCTTTCAGAGCAGGCGAGTATGACAGACACGAGCTTTACTTCGGCAACCTCGATCCGTTCCGTATGGCTGCAAACTCCGAGTATCAGGCTGATCTGGTTCCTGAGAAGAAGCAGCTCCGTATAGACCCATACGATAACCAGCGCGGCGAAGCAGAGTACGAAGATGCAGGCATTACATCCTTCGATATGGAGTACGGTTACGAGTTAATCTCCATGGAAAAAACTGTCTGATTTTCAACATGGACGAAATCAGAAGTTAAAAACTTTTCAGACAGAAAAACTTTCCACATTGAAATTAAATCAGGTTGAAAACTTAACAGATAATCAGGAGCATTTCCACATAAGGAGATGCTCTTTTGTTATAAATTACATTTATAGCGGATTATTTACGATAAGTATTGTACAGCCGTGGAAAAATCTGATAGAATCAAAGTATAAAATAAGGTAAGGAGATTTTTATGCAGTACAGAAAACTCGGTAAATCGGATGTAACTGTGTCTTCGATATGCTTGGGCTGTATGGGTTTCGGCGACCCTGAAAAAGGTCAGCACACATGGACTTTGAGAGAGCCTGAGTCAAGGGAGATAATTAAGTATGCCCTCGATAAGGGTATAACATTTTTCGATACCGCCATGGGCTATCAGATGGGCACGGGGGAGATGTATCTCGGTAAAGCTCTGAATGACTTTGCAAGGAGAGATGAAATTCAGCTCGCCACAAAATTCATTCCGAGAACTCCCGAGGAAATAGAGAAGGGCATAAGCGGACAGCAGCATGTGAGCAATATGCTCGACGCTTCCTTAAAACGCCTCGGCATGGATTATGTGGATTTATACATACTGCACATGTGGGATTACAACACCCCGATTGAGGAAACCCTCGAAGGTCTTAACAATGCGGTAAAGGCCGGAAAAGTCCGTGCCTTGGGAATTTCCAACTGCTATGCCTATCAGCTCGCAAAGGCTAATGCCATAGCGGAAAAGAACGGCTGGCGTAAATTTGACAGCGTACAGAACCATTATAACCTCATTTTCCGTGAGGAGGAGAGGGAGATGGTATCACTGTGCCATGAGGACAATATAGCCATGACACCGTATTCCGCACTGGCAGGGGGAAGACTTTCAAAACACCCGGGAGAAACATCAAAGAGACTTGTGGAAGATACCTACGCCATGGGTAAGTACGATGCAAGTAAGGATGCCGATTCTCTCATTATCGAGAGAGTGGCGGAACTTGCCGAAAAATACGGCAGAACCATGACGGAGATAAGCCTTGCGTGGTTGCTCACAAAAGTTACTTCTCCTGTTGTGGGTGCAACAAAAATACACCATATAGACGGAGCCGTGAATGCCACAGAAATTGAGCTTTCATGTGAGGATATCGCATATCTTGAGGAGCTGTATGTTCCGCATAAGCTTGTGGGAGTAATGGCGCAGAAGAGTCTCTGGGTTCCAAATAAGTAAATAAGAACGTGGAAAAAGTCACCGAATCAGGTGGCTTTTTTATTTAAAACGAAATTTTGCAGACTTTGACTTGCATTTTTGTTTTCTGAGTATTATAATTTATAAAGCTATTTTGTAAAGAAAGAAGTAAATATCTTTCAGATATTGAGGAGGGAAATATTTATGAGTAATGTAAATATCGACTGGGCAAATCTCGGTTTCGGTTACATCAAGACACCTTACCGTTATTCCGCAAAGTTCGTAAACGGTGAATGGCAGGAAGGTCAGATTATCGAGGACGATAAGATTGTTCTTTCAGAGTGCGCAGGTGTATTCCAGTACGCTCAGACATGCTTTGAGGGTCTCAAGGCTTATTATACAGAGGATGGCAGAATCGTATGCTTCCGCCCTGACCTCAACGCAAAGAGAATGCACGATTCCTGCGAGAGACTCGTTATGCCAACATTCCCTGAGGATAAGTTCCTCGAGGCTGTAAAGATGGTTGTTGAGGCTAACAAGGACTATGTTCCACCATACGGTTCCGGAGCATCCCTTTACATCAGACCATACATGATGGGTACAAACCCTGTTATCGGTGTTAAGCCTGCAGACGAGTATGAGTTCAGAATTTTCGTAACTCCTGTCGGACCATACTTCAAGGGCGGCGCAAAGCCAATCACAATCAAGGTTTCCGATTTTGACAGAGCTGCACCACACGGCACAGGTCACATCAAGGCAGGCCTTAACTACGCAATGAGCCTTTACCCGATCACAGTTGCTCACGAAGAGGGCTTCTCCGAGAACATGTATCTCGACCCTCAGACAAGAACAAAGGTAGAGGAGACAGGCGGAGCTAACTTCCTCTTTATCACAAAGGACGGCAAGTTCGTTACACCAAAGTCAGATTCCATTCTCCCATCCATCACAAGAAGATCCCTCATGGTTGTTGCAGAGAAGTACCTCGGCATGACAGTTGAGAACAGAGAAGTTTACTTCGACGAGCTCAAGGATTTTGCAGAGTGCGGTCTTTGCGGAACAGCAGCTGTTATCAGCCCTGTCGGTAAGATTTACGACCACGGCGAAGAAATCTGCTTCCCTGCAGGTATGGAGGAAATGGGACCATACACAAAGAAGCTTTACGATACATTAACAGGTATCCAGATGGGCAGAATCGATCCACCGGAAGGCTGGGTATTCACAGTCTGCGAAGCAGAATAAGAGAGAATTCGAAATTTATTATGGGCAAGTTTGCTGTAAAAGGCAGACTTGCCCTTTTTTGTAATTAGGAATTATCTGACAGACAGATGAACTTTTCCTTTTTGTCAATTGCCTTCCCTTTTGGGGAAGGGGGCTAACCGCAGGTTATGGATGAGGTTTTCGATGCAAGGCGATAAAGGAAAATCAAGCTAATTCCTTCTGATGAATGATAAAAAAATCCCTGCCGAAGTTTTTCGGCAGGGCGATAATTGTTTATTCAGAAACCGGTTCGTTGTCCGGGTCATTGTTAAGGCTGTAAATTACATATTCTCTTACGGTAATATCAGAATTTGCTTTAAGTGCGGATTCAAGTGCTTCTGTAAGTGCTGTCATCTGTTCTTCTGACTGATCTTCGGCTTTTACAGACCAGCCGAGTACATTTCCAAGGAAACCTACATAGGCGATTACACATTTCCCACGGTCGGCATCAGATGCTGTTTCCCAGTTGGAGTATTTCCACTCAAGATAAACGCTGTCAAACTCGTTGTTTACATCCCTGACCTTACTCTCATCGACAGAAGATTCAACATTGGCATCACTGCTCTCCGCCATCTCGTTGGCTTCTTCCTGAAAAGCCTCGAAAAGGTTGGAGTTTTCTGTGACGGAAATCTCTGTGCTTTCACTGTCGACGAATTCTTTATCCGATGAACAGGCGACAAAAGAAGCTGACATCACAAGTGCTAATATAAGTGCGATAATTCTTTTCATTGGAATTTTCCTTTACGTTTTAAATATCCATCTCTGCAATGAGCTTCGGAAGCTCGGCAGGAGTGTTGACCACATACTTTGCCTCGGGAACATCACCGAAACCATAGGAGCAGAATATGAACGGAACACCGGCGGCATCTGCGCTCTCTTTGTCCCAGATTGTATCGCCCACATAAACAGGGTTCTTGTAAGCGTTTCTCTCCACAACCAGCTTAATGTTATCAGCTTTGGGAAGTCCTGTGTTTCCTGCGCACTCAATGTCACTGATGTAATCCGCTGTGCCCATGGATGCGAGGTAAGCCTCAATATAGCCCTTACCGCAGTTGCTTATGATAGAAACTTTGCAGTTTTCGGATAATTCCTTTAAAGCCTCAGGCATACCCTCGTAGTGAATACCTCCCTTTTCGGCGAGAACGATATTCTCGGCAACCTGAAGGGTATCGAAAAGCTCGGTTCTTCTGTCGTAATCGAGGTCGGGGTAGAGCTTTAACATGATATTGTCAGGGGTTAAACCCATAATACCGTGAAAATCATCAATAGTCGGAAGGTGAGTGACATCCGGCTCCTTTTTGAGTGCCTCAATCCAGCTCTCGTAAGCGGCATCACCGCTGTCCCAGAGTGTGCCGTCGAGGTCGAACATTACTGCATCAACTTTACTCATTTTGTATTCTCCTTAAAACATTTAATTTAAACTGAAGTGCGAACATCTTTCCAGGCATCGGTTCTCGGAATCCAGTCGAGGAAAGCTTCAATCTCCTGATCCCAGAATCTCCACTCGTGGGCATAACGGGGATCTTCGGACCAAGTTACATCGTATCCGTACTCATTGAGCTTTTCGAATACCTTTTTATCATCTTCATAGAGATGGTCCTTGCATCCGCAGGAGATATATCCCTTTGGCAGAGCAATTTTGTTTTCATGATTGTACTCGATTAAATCCATTACTTCGTTCTGAAGAATCTTAGGTCCTCTTCTGTTCTGAACTCCTGCAGAGAACGCTCCAAATGCATGGTATTTCTGCGGATTACCGAGGGCATGAATCAGAGTGCCGTAACCACCCATGGAAAGACCTGCAATATAAGTGTCTTCAACTCTGTCGGAAACAGGGAACATGGTCTTTATGAAATCCTGAAGTTCACTCTCGATGAAATCATAGAATAAATCCATAGGCTCATGATCCTGATATGCTTTGTTCTCGCCGGAGAGCATTACAACTGCGATTTTTCTCTCCTCTGCGTACATCTCTGTGTTGGCGTAACCTGTCCATACATGGTGGTCACCGCTGAAACCGTGAAGCAGATAGAGTACAGGATATTTATCGCTGATTTTCTGAGTAACTGCTTTGCCCTCATTTTCGCAGGCGATAACATCGGGATAAGTTACGGACGGAATAACAACTGTTAAATCTATACCTCTCTTTAAGGTATGGGACATCATGCTGACTTCAAACTTTGCCATGGAAAAATCCTCCTATATAACCGCAATATTAAAGACCTTTTGTGAAATCGTCGTGAATATCGAGCTGTTTTAGATCCAGCAGATCAAACGGAGTCTGCTGATATACATAATAGTTAAGCCAGTTGGAAACAAGAAGATGAGCATTGCTTCTCCATGTGAAAGGAGGGGTTTTGGTCGGATCATCATCAGGGAAGTAATTGTACGGAACCTTCGGATTGAGATTCTTATTGACATCTCTGAAATATTCCTTCGCAAGAGTGTTTCTGTCGTACTCTGCGTGACCTGTGACGAAGAACTGTCTTCCGCTCTTCGTAGCGATAATATGCAGACCTGCAAGATCACTGGTTGCAAGAGGGATAAGATCGGAGTGCTTTCTTATATCCTCAAGCTTTACTTCAGTATATCTTGAGTGAGGAGCGTAATAGTTGTCATCGAATCCTCTCATAAGCGGATGATAAGGATTCATAACAGTATGGTGGTAAATACCGGAGAGTTTTTCCTCCATCATATATTTAGGAACACCGAAATGATAGTAAAGCCCTGCCTGGGCACCCCAGCATATATGAAGAGTAGAGTAGACATTGTGCTTGCTCCACTCCATAATCTCACACATCTCCTGCCAGTAGTCAACTTCCTCAAAGTCCATCTTTTCAACAGGAGCGCCGGTGATAATCATACCGTCATATCTCTTGTGTTTGATTTCATCAAATGTATAATAGAAAGAGTTTAAGTGAGAAGCGGATGTATGCTTGCTGGTATGAGTAGCGGTGTGAAGAAAATCCACATTTACCTGAAGGGGAGTATTGCCCAGCAGACGAAGGAGCTGAATTTCCGTTTCCTGCTTTGTGGGCATGAGATTTAATAACAATATATTAAGTGGTCGAATCTTCTGACTTTCACCACGCTCCGGAGTCATAACAAATATGTTTTCGGAGTCCAGAGCTTCAAGCGCAGGAAGATCGGCATTTATTCTGATTGGCATATATAAATCACCTCGATAATAATATATGACAAAGTATAACATAAAACAAAGAATAAAGGTATAAAAAGTAAGATAAAAGAAAACTAAAAAAATTTGAAAAATATGTTGACAAATGGATTCTGACTTAGTATAATACTCAAGCACTCAGCGATGAGCTGACAAACAGTTCAAAAGAGTGACAGACAAAATCAAAAAACTTAAAAAAGTTCTTGACAGATTGAAAACAATCTGATAAAATGTCTGAGCATTCACTTCAAAAGTGAGTGCAAAATCAAATCAAAGCGGTTTGAAAAACTTTAAAAAAGTTCTTGACAAACGATAAACGATTTGATATAATAACTAAG
>JAUNDK010000008.1 GCA_030526115.1 Clostridia bacterium | reverse complement strand
GGGCAAGCTGAGCGTTCAGGAAATTTACAGCCGCGCAGAGAGTCTCAGTCTTGATCTTTATGCTGAGAACTATAACTTTATAATTTTCAATTTAAAAGCAGGTGACGGAAGTTCCTATTCCGAGCCTGCCGAGATGATACTCGAAAAAATTCTCGGATATTTTCTGCGTTTTCCGGAATTTATCCTGTTCCACTGCAATCTTCGTTCATATGCTGTTCTGATAAAGGGCGGAGCCGATGAAATCGGAAAGCTCACAGAGCAATGCGTGAATACAATAAGTGAATACTGTACAGGTGCTGAGATAAAAATAGACTGGCATATTGCGGTTGGCACACCCACAAACAGACTGAGCGGTCTTTCAAAGTGTTACTCAGATGTAAATCATATTCTTGCATACAGATATATGCTTCCCGAAAGGCATATACTCACATCGGAAATACTTACTGCCGAAAAAGATGGATTGTTCGATAAGTCGGCAGGTTACGATGTTAATAAAATTGATCCTATGGTATTACGCAATTTTGCGGAAAACGGACTTGCGGAAGAAACAGAACCGTTTGTAAGAGGTTTTATGAGCAATCTCGGAGGCGCGGAAAACTCTCTTATGTTCCGCAATTATCTGATAATGAGCGCAAGGGTAAGCGCAGAACTTGCTCTGAACAGATTCGGAATAAACAAAGATGAAATTGACAGCACTCTGCCCCAGCCTGATTTCACCATGTCTACGGAAAATGTAGAGCCGGTACTTGTCAATATTCTTCGCTCCGCAATTGAGCTCAGAAACAGAAATTCCATGGAGAAAAATAACGATATAATAAATCAGGCAATATCGTATATCAGCGATAATTTCTGTGATGAGAATATCTCTCTGAACAGTGTTGCAAAAGAACTGAATATCAGTTCAAACTATTTCAGTGCCCTGTTCAGCGCACGTATGGGTATGTCCTTTGTTGAGTATCTGACAGAAAAGCGCATGGAAAAAGCAAAGCATCTTTTACTCAGAACCAATATGCGTTCAGGCGAAATCGCAAACGAAGTCGGTTACCATGACCCAAGATATTTCAGTTTTGTTTTCAGAAAAACCCAGGGTGTTACCCCCAGCGCCTTCAGGAACAATGAGGTGGAGGAATGAACAGCCATGGCAGAAAGAGTAACTCCATAGAAGGAAAAATCTTTCAGCTTATAGGTACCATGTTTGTGCCTATGGCTGTTATTGCAGCGGCGGCTCTGCTCATGCTTGTCATATATAATGTGATGTATTCATCCATAAGCAGCAATATCATAAAGGCATCATCCTTCAGCCGTGATTTCAAGGATAATGTTGACTTAAAGATGTATTATTTTGTCACAGGTGCCAGTGATGAGATTCCGTTCACTGAAATAGAAGAGGCACAGGCTCTTGCGGAAGACCTGATTAAATCGACAAAAGGTACAGAGAGCAAACGCGCAATTGAAAATGTTACGGACCTTTATCACAGCTTATACACAAGCATAGGAAAAATACTGAATGCGCAGAGCTACGATAAACGCATGGAAGAGCTTGAGAGTAATATCTATGTTGTAACCCAGCTGATAGAGGATTATGTTTATACTTACCTCTATTATGAGGCAGGTGAAATCGCCACACTCCAGAAAAAGCTGAATATACTGCTTTATGTTCAGATGGCTTTTGCAGGTGTGGCTATGATTATAGCCGCAACCATGGCTGTCAGAAAATCTTTTTCCATAAGCAGGAGCGTAACCGACCCCATAGACAGACTTTCCGACAGAGTCAAAGAGATAGGTCACGGAGAACTCACGGAGAAAACTCCCGTTTATGCCGAGGATGAAAGGCTGAAGCTGTTGGGAACAGGTATGGAAGAAATGGTTCACAAGCTTCGTAATCAGATAGAACTCAACAAAGAGGAACAGGAGAAACTGCGTCAGATAGAACTTTCTCTGCTTCAGGCACAGATTAACCCGCATTTCCTGTATAACACCCTCGATACAATAGTATGGCTTATTGAAACAGGCAAAGATGAAGAGGCGGAATCTATGGTAACAAGCCTTTCAACCTATTTCAGGTCTTTCCTTTCAAACGGCAAGGATATAATCACCCTTGAGGAAGAGCTGACCCATGTAAGGTCTTATCTTGAAATTCAGCAGGTCAGATATAAAGACCGCATGGAATATAAAATAGAATATTCCCCTGCACTTTCCGGCTGTCTTGTACCCAAGATGACTGTTCAGCCCATAGTGGAAAATGCCATATACCACGGCATCAAGCCGAAGCGGGGCATGGGCGTTATAGAAGTTTATGTCACAGCGGAAAACGGCAACATGTGCATCAGAGTCAAAGATACGGGCATAGGCATGGCGGCGGAAGAACTGAAAGAGCTCAAATCAAGACTTGAAAACGACGAAACAAGGGGGTTCGGCCTGCTTTCCGCATACAAAAGGCTGAAGCTCATGTATGGAGAAAGCTTTGTGTGGAACATTGAGAGCAAACCTGATGTGGGCACAGAAATTATAATAACAGTGCCACAGAGAACGGAGGAAAACCATGAGCGCGAAATATAAAAAAGTGTTAATCATAATTCTCTGTGTGTTTATGCTCTCTGCCTGTGGCAAAGCTGAAGAATCCGTCGAGGGAAAACTAATAAAGGTAGGATTTTCCCAGCTGGGATATGAATCGGACTGGCGCGCGGCAAACACACTCTCAATGACCGAGGCATTAAGTGAAGAGCACGGCTACGAGCTTTTATATGAGAATGCCAAGCAAAGGCAGGATAATCAGCTTCTCGCAATAAGAAACTTTGTGCTTCAGAACGTGGATATCATCATTCTTGCGCCTGTTTCAGAAACAGGATGGGATAATGCTCTAGCCGAGGCGAGAAATGCTGGTATTCCCGTAATAATAGTTGACCGTGAGGTTGATGTGGAGAATGAAAATCTCTATCTGTGTGCCATAGGATCCGATTTTTTCAGCGAGGGAATAACGGCTGTGAACTGGCTCGAAGAAGAGCTTGTAAAAACAGGCAGGGATAAAGAAGAAATAAGGATATTCAATCTGAAGGGTACAAAAGGTGCAACAGCTGAAATAGGCCGTACAAAAGCCATTGAAAAAGCTGCGGCAGAACACAATAACTGGAATATAAACGCAGAATATTTCGGAGAGTTCACCGAGGCAAAAGCCTATGAGATTGTTCGTGATTTTCTGAATTCCGGCGGAGAAATGGATGTGCTGTATTCTCAGAATGACAACATGACCTTCGGTGCCATGAAAGCCTTTGACGAGGCGGGAATCAGTTACGGAGAAGGCGGAGATGTAATAATAATTTCATTCGATGCGGTGCAAAGAGCCCTAAGCATGTGTATGGAAGGAAAAATCAATCTATGTGTGGAGTGCAGTCCTCTGCACGGCCCAAGGGTGGAAGAACTTATAAGAGCTTACCTTGACGGAGAAGAAATAGATAAGAAAATCTATGTGGAGGAGAGTTTCTTTACCCCCGAAAACCTGAGCGAAGAAATAATATCAGAGAGACAGTATTAACAAAAAAGCTGAGCGATTTTTATTTTCGCTCAGCTTAATTTATTTAGTGCTTCGTCTGGCAAACATATTCATATTAATAGTTTGGTTTTGTGCTTCTCTGCCTGTTATTATGTTTAACAGCGTACGACATGCGGCGGAAATATGTGCATCAGGCTCACACCCGACAGAACTGATTGTCGGTGACACATTTGTGCAGTAATAGGAGTTGTCAAATCCGCTTACCTGAATGTCATCGGGAATATTGAATCCGTGACGGGAAAGAAGTTTAGTGACATGGTATGCAATCTCATCATTACCGCAGAAAAGCGCAGTACCCGGAGAGAGTAACGGACGGAGTTTTTCCTGAAGTGTTCTGTAATCTGAATTGAGTATATCGCCTATTTCATTGTCGGACAGCCATACCACATCATTTTCTTCGAACTCTGTTTGGTTTTTGAGACTTGCCTTGAATATGCCCTTCATTTGCTCTGTGCTTTGTGTGGCGCTTATAGGTAAAATGGCTTTTATTTTCTTTGCCCCGTTTGAACACAGCTTTTCTGCCATAGCATAAGCCCCTGTCATAATGTCGGCGGAAATGCTGACAATCCCTTTTGGCATATTATCCCCTTTGCACAGAGATACTATCGGCACATTCTTATTTACGAGTGCTTCGAGCAGATTGTTGTTTATGCCTAAGTTTGCATTTCCCGATTGGTAAATGATTATTCCCGCAGGTGGGTTTTCAAGAGACTCTGTGAGAATTTTCCTTTCTTTTAATATACGGTTGTCGGTACTTATACAAAGCACTTCAATACCTTTTGAAGAAAAATAATTAGTCGTATATTGCTTAATGCCATGAAAGACATATTCACTGCCTCGTGGAAGAACAAGCAGAATCTTCCCCTTGGAAGAATTCACATTTATGTAAGTTCCGCTTCCCTTGTGTTTTACAATATGACCTTTATCGAATAACACAGCAAGGGCAGAGCGCACAGTCTGGCGACTGCAAGCGTAAATCTCGCACAGATCGGGCTCGCTGGGCAGTTTCGTCTCTCCTCTGCTTAACATTTTGGGTATTTCTTTTTCGAGTAAATCTGCGATTTCATGATATCTGGCTTTCATGATTTTCTCCGTTTTGTGAGAAAAATTCGGGCAGTTGAAATTTTTCTCTGCAATTATTATTTGAATTAATATGTATTTTTTCGCATGGAATTTTCTGTGTCTGTTTTTTCAGCCAACATTGTGCTTTTTATTATTCGCAATTCTCATTAAGGATAAACGCAAAGTAAGAAATCTAACATTCAATGTTAAGAAATTGAAATAATAATATACCTGTTTCACTTATAATTCAAGCCTGTATTGAATTGCTGTGTTTTTTCAAAAGCTGTATTTATATACTATCCTCATTTGAGATGATTGATATGCAGGTTTGTTGAATATTACAGAACAAAGTGGTTAGATAATATCAAACAAAAGCACAGACATGTGCTGAAAATTCACTAAAGAAATGAGGCAGTGGAAAATGAAAAAAGCTTTAGCATTGGTACTCACACTTTGCATGGTATTCGCACTTTGCGCATGCAGTGCCAAGACAGACGAGAAGAAAGAATCCGAGGCTCCTGCAGCAGTAGAAGAGTCCAAGGAAGAATCTAAAGAAGAGGAAAAAGAAGAAGCAACAGAAACAGCTAAGGTAATCAAGGTTGGCGTTATCAACAACGATCCTAATGAGTCCGGTTACCGTACAGCAAACGACCGTGCAATGCGTGAGACATTCACAGCAGAGAACGGTTACGAAACAACATTCTTCAACAACAACGATGCAGCTCAGCAGATTGCAACAGCTCAGCAGATGATTCAGGACGAAGTTGATTATCTCCTTCTCTCTCCTGCATCAACAACAGGCTGGGACACAGTTCTCGAAGATGCACAGGCAGCAGGCACACAGGTTATTCTTTTCGACCGTATGCTCGAAGCTGATGAAAGCATGTATGTAGCAGCTGTTGTATCCGACATGGCAAAAGAAGGCGAAACAGCAGTTGAGTGGCTCGCAAACCAGGGTCTCGAAGAGTACAACATCATCCACATTCAGGGTCACATGGGTTCCGATGCTCAGATCGGTCGTACAGGCGCTCTCGATGCAAAGGTAGAAGCAGAAGACAAGTGGACATATGTTTCTCAGCAGACAGCTGACTGGGACGAAGCAACAGCAAAGACTATCGTTGAGTCCGTTATCAACAGCGGTGAGAAGTTCAATGTTATCTACGCAGAAAACGACGGTATGGCTCGTGGCGCGGTTGCAGCTCTCGATGCAAACGGAATCACACACGGTAAAGACGGCGACGTTATCGTAATGGGCTTTGACTGCAACAAGTGGGCACTCGAAGAGCTCGTAGCAGGTAACTGGAACTACGACGGACAGTGCAACCCATTCCAGGCAGCAGTAGTTGACGAGATAATCAAGGATCTCGAAAACGGCAAGGCACCTGCAGAGAAGGTTATCTACAACCCTGAGCAGGGCTTCGATGCAGCAACAATCACAGCAGAGGATGTTGAGAACTTCGGTATCTGATAAACCCTCACTCACTATTCATTCATCATCATTACCTGAAAACTAAATCCTGCGGTGCGGTATTCGTTACCGCACCGCATTTTGCATATAAGGAGGATTAAACTATGCGTGAAGGTGCAGTTCTTGAAATGCGCGGCATTAGCAAATTCTTCCCGGGAGTTAAAGCTTTACAGAATGTCGATTTTACACTGAGAAAAGGCGAGATTCATGCGCTCATGGGAGAAAACGGCGCAGGAAAATCCACGCTTATAAAAGTATTAACTGGAGTATATGAAAAAGACGAGGGCGAGGTTTATGTTGACGGAATAAACGGTTCCGTACATATTCATTCCCCACATCAGGCCCAGAGCATGGGCATAAGCACGGTTTATCAGGAGATTACCCTGTGCCCTAACCTTACGGTAGCGGAAAATCTGTTCATAAGCCGTGGCAGGGGAATATTCAACAACTGGAAAGAGATGAACCGAAAGGCAGGTGAGATTCTCGACAGCCTCGGCATTCCCGCAAAGCCGAAACAGCAGCTTGGTACATGCTCCATTGCCATTCAGCAGATGGTTGCCATTGCGAGAGCCGTTGACATGGAATGTAAAATTCTCATACTCGATGAACCTACATCTTCCCTTGATGAACAGGAGGTTGAAAAGCTTTTCGGTTTAATGCGTGACCTTAAAAACAAGGGCGTCGGTATAATTTTCGTCACCCACTTCCTCGATCAGGTTTATGAGGTATGTGACAGAATAACAGTTCTTCGTGACGGTCAGCTTGTGGGCGAATATGCCATAGAGAATCTTCCCCGTGTTCAGCTTGTTTCAAAGATGCTCGGCAAAGAGCTTGACGATATGGCTTCAATCAAAAATGAAAACGATGCGGAAGAAGCTATCGATAAGGGAACTCCTGTTTTCGAGGCAGAAGGACTTTGCAGTTCTGCTGACATCAGGCCTTTCGATTTCGAGATTCACAAGGGCGAAGTAAACGGCTTCACAGGACTTCTCGGTTCAGGCAGAAGTGAATGTGTAAGAGCCATATTCGGTGCTGACAGGGTAACGGCAGGCAAACTGAAGATGAACGGAAAGTTTGTCAGAATAAGAAAGCCTCTCGATGCCATGAAGCTCGGCATAGGTTATCTTCCCGAGGACCGTAAGGGCGATGGAATTATCGGTGATTTATCCGTAAGAGATAACATTATTCTTGCACTTCAGGTCATGAAGGGCTTTTTCAGACCTATAAGCAGAAGTCAGGCAGAGGCCATGGCGGATGAATACATCAAACTGCTTGAGATTAAAACAGCCTCGGCAGATACACCGGTAAAATCCCTCTCCGGTGGTAATCAGCAGAAGGTTATTCTGGCAAGATGGCTGCTTACAAATCCGAAATATTTAATCCTCGATGAACCCACACGAGGCATTGATATCGGAACAAAGATTGATATTCAGAAACTCGTTTTAAAACTTGCCGAAGAAGGCAAGAGCGTAACATTCATTTCATCTGAGATTGATGAGATGCTCCGCACATGTTCAAGACTTATAGTAATGCGTGACCGCAAGGTGGTCGGCGAACTTAGCGGAGAAGATCTGACCCAGACCAAGGTTATGGCAACCATTGCAGGAGGTGACGGCAAATGATGAAAACTAAATCCGAAGGCGGTTTCTTCAAAAAAATGGTAAGACATCAGCTGTTCATTCCCCTTCTGGCACTGTTGCTTCTGGTACTTTTCAACCTGATAATGGATCCCAGCTTTTTTGCCGTAACCATTAAGGAGAACAGCCTTGGCAACGGCGTTCTCACAGGTAATATAATATCCGTACTTGATAACGCATCAGAGCTTGTCATACTTTCAATAGGCATGACATTGGTAACAGCCGCATCAGGTGGACAGGATATCTCCGTTGGTGCCGCAATGGCCATTGCGGGTTCCGTAATGCTTCGCATGGCATGTGGCGGACAGACCACAGCGGATATATTACAGTCTCCGCTGATTCTCTGCTTTTTAGTCTGTGTGCTTGTTTCCATGTGCTTTGGTGCATTCAACGGCGCACTGGTAGCTTATTTTAAAATTCAGCCCATGGTTGCAACACTTATCCTCTTCACTGCAGGACGCTCCATAGCCGCATGGATTAACAAGAATGAGCTTCCGATAATGAACGATTTAAGATTCAAATATGCCGGTACATTCCTGCCCGGAGTTCCGATTCCCACATCCATATTCATAACCATACTGGTTATAGTAATATTTGTGCTGCTTCTGAAATTCACTACTCTCGGACTTTTCACTCAGGCTGTCGGAATCAACTCCGGTTCTTCAAGATTAAACGGTATCAATCCTCAGTTTATCAAGTTCCTCTCCTATGTGATACTCGGTGTGTGCGTTGCTTTTGCCGGTTACATTCGTGTAGCAAGAAGCGGAAGCATTAACTATTCCCGTATTGCGGAGAACATTGAGATGGATGCCATTTTGGCGGTTGCCCTCGGCGGTAACGCTCTGGCAGGTGGTAAGTTCAATCTGACAGGCTCTGTAATCGGTGCCTATGTTATTCAGTTCCTGACAACCACTTTATATAAATATCATGTTCCTTCAACAGCTCTTCCCGCATACAAGGCAGTTGTAGTTATACTTTTGGTAGTACTCAGCTCCCCTTATATTCGAGAGAAAATGTCAAAGCTTAAAAATCCCCTCGTAAAAAAGGAAAAGAAGGAGGTTTCGTGACATGCCAAAAGGAATTAAGACAGACAAAAACGGACGCCTGAAAAGCCGCCCGCAGATGAATGACACAAACCTTCTCTTAACTATCACAATAGCAGCGTTTTTCCTGATGTATATCGGTGCAATAGTGTTCCTCGGCGGAAGTTTCACGAAGCCCCAGAACTTCATGAACATCCTCAACAACAATGCGTCGCTTATCGTTCTCGCATCAGGCATGAGCATAGTCATGATAACAGGCGGAATCGATATAAGCGTAGGTCAGCTTACCTGCCTTGTATGTATGTGCAGTGCCGTATTTCTTGAAAAGTACAACGGTAATATTTTCGAGGTTGTGCTAATTTCCCTCGGCATAGGTCTTGCCTATGGTCTTGTTCAGGGTTTCCTTGTGGCTTATCTTGAAATTCAGCCGTTCATAGTATCCCTTGCAGGACTGTTCTTTGCAAAGGGCATGACCACCATAGTCAGCAAGGAGCCTGTGCGTGTAACAAACGAGGGTTTCCTCGCAGTAAAGAACGCAAGAGTAAATGTTCCCGGTCTCGGATCATACAACAAGCTCGGCAATTATGTCCCTGCCTATGTGGAGCCCGGTGTTATCATAGCTCTTGTAACGGTTATCATACTTTACTGCGTGCTTCGCTGGACTAAACTCGGCCGTAATTTCTACGCTGTCGGCGGTAACAGCCAGAGCGCAAACATGCTCGGTATAAATGTAAAGAGAACAAAGTTTATCGCCCATGTGCTGTGCAGCCTCATGGCAGGTTTAGGCGGACTGCTTTACTTCCTGCATGTAGGCAGCGGTGATGTAGCCAATGCTGCAGGTGATGAGATGAACGCAATTGCATCTTCAATCATAGGCGGTACACTCCTCACAGGCGGTGTGGGAAATCTTATAGGTACACTTTTCGGTGTACTCGGATTAAACACTATCAAGCGTATAGTTGCCGCCCTCGGTTTCGACCAGGCATGGTGGACAAATATCACCGTTGCGGCAATGATATGCATATTCCTCCTTATTCAGAGTATAGTTCTTGCACGAAAAAACAAAAAGTAATAGCAACTTATATTTTATGCTGATATAATGGAAATATATAAGGGAGAGTAGAAATATCAGCAGCTCTCTGGGAGGTATAGTATTATGAATTTAGAAAAAACAGCTATAGGAATCGAGCTTGGTTCCACAAGAATCAAGGCTGTAATGATAGACGAAAATCATCTGCCCATAGCTTCAGGCAGTTTTGAGTGGGAAAATCAGCTTCATGACGGAATCTGGACCTACCCAATGGACCTCGTGGTAAAAGGAGTTCAGACCTGTTTTGCAGAGCTTAAGGCAGATGTAAAGGCAAAACTCGGTGAGGACCTGACCACAACAGGTGCCATTGGTGTATCCGCAATGATGCACGGTTATCTTCCGTTTGACAAAGACGGAAACCAGCTTGCGGAGTTCCGCACATGGAGAAACACCATGACAGGCGAAGCCGCAGAGAAATTAAGCAAGGCGTTTAATTTCAATATTCCACAGCGCTGGAGCATTGCCCATCTCTATCAGGCAATTCTCAATAAAGAAAGCCATGTTCCTGAGATTGCCCAGCTCACCACCCTTGCGGGATATATTCACTACAGGTTGACAGGCGAAAAGCTTATGGGCATAGGCGAAGCTTCAGGTATGTTCCCGATTGACAGCGATAAGCTCGACTATAATCAGGAGATGCTCGATAAGTTCGATGCAATATCAGGTCAGAGCTGGAAAATCCGTGATATACTTCCTAAGGTTGTATGCGCAGGCGAATGCGGCGGAAAGCTCACAGAGGAAGGTGCATTATTCCTTGACCCGACAGGTGAATTTAAGCCGGGTATTCCGGTTGCCCCATGCGAGGGTGATGCCGGAACAGGTATGACAGCGACTAACTCCGTAAGAGTAAATACAGGTAATGTTTCCGCAGGTACAAGCGACTTTGCAATGCTCGTTGCGGATCATGCCCTTGGAGTTCATCGTGAGATTGACATGGTTACAACCCCGGCAGGTGCGGCGGTTGCCATGGTTCACTGCAATAACTGCACATCCGATATAAACGCATGGGTAAATATCTTTGCTGAGTTCGCAGGTTTAATCGGTGTCGATGTTGATAAGGGTGAAATCTTTACAAAGCTCTTTAACAAGGCTCTCGAGGGTGACAAGGATTGTGGCGGTTTACTCAGCTACAACTACTTCAGCGGTGAAGGTGTAACAGATATGGACGAGGGCAGACCGGTGTTCTTAAGAACTCCCGATGCAAAGTTCAGCCTTGCAAACTTTATGCGCTCTCACCTGCTTTCAGCTCTTGCCACACTTAAAATCGGCCTCGATATCTTAACCGGAGAAGAAAAGGTAACAGTTGAAAAACTCTACGGCCACGGCGGTTTCTTCAAGACTCCGGGTGTAGGTCAGAGAATGCTCTCAGCGGCTATCGGTGCACCTGTTTCTGTAATGGATACAGCAGGCGAAGGCGGACCTTACGGCATGGCTCTTCTCTGTGCATATATGCTCAATAAGAATGAGTGTGAAAGCCTTGCGGATTACCTCGACAACAGGGTTTTCCACGATGCAAAAACATCCAACCTTATGGCAGATGAAGCTGACATAGAAGGCTTTAACAGCTTCCTTGCAAATTATAAGAAGGCATTTGATGTGGAAAAGAAAGCCACAGAGCTTTTCTAAAAATTTAATACAGTAAAACAACCCTCTGCCACAGTGTACAAGTGTAATGGCAGAGGGTTTGTTATTTAAAATATATCCAGCATGGCATCAAGGTAGATTTCTTCCCTGACATTAATCTGATATTCAGGTTTTACCATGTAATAAAGCAGAAATTCCAGCACCATAGCAGAGCCGAGACCTCTGCCCTCAATTTTGAAATTGCTGAATCCCATGGGCAGATATTTTTCCACAATATCCTTTATACCGATGAACCCCGGGTTAAGCATGGCTTTCGAGAATCTGTATCCTTCCGCGGAACTGTCCATTTTACAGATGTGGTCATTGACATTTTCGCCGAGATTTTTACGGCTTACATTTTCATAACATGCCCTGCGGTCCCTGCAGTAAAAGGAACAGCATTCATTACAGAGAAATTCCACTTTGTCCTTTTCGCTTTTACTTAAAGAGATAAGTTTATCAAAGGTTTTGTTCAGGCGGAAATCAGGTACAACATACTTAAAGTCTTCCCTTTTAACTTCAGCGAGGAATTCATCAAAGTCTGTCAGCACCTTTGTGGTGGATGATACAAAATAAAGACCTGGGTAATGCTCCTTGATATAATCGAGCAGTAAATCTGAGTAAATTATCACACCGCTTTTAACTTTGCTCTGCTCGAAAAGTCGGCAAAGATAATTGCATTTATAGTCGGAGAGATGTTCTTCACGAATCAATGAGTTACTGAAAGTGAGCCTCGGGGAAATACCGTATTCATCCATAAGTCGCAGGACTTTTTGTGAGTCATCGTCACCAAAACCCACACGCCCACCGCCCCACAGGCAGTCCGCAGGAGAGCCGTAGACAGAGCCTATCTCGCACCACTCATAGAACCATTCTCTGTGGTCACGATAAAGCGGAAGAAAAACTTTATACAGCTCATAAAACTCAAATAAACCGGGAAGGTGGTAGTATGCCTTTTTATCCATGTGGTTTCCCCTTTGCTTAAATATAATATGAATTATATCACTCATTTTTACTGCTATCAAGAAAGGTCGCACCAAAACGATGCGACCTCTTTTTATGTCTTGTTCTTTTTCCTGTTCTCTACTGCATTGATAATAAGTGCAATATCTATGCAGCCAAGTCCTGCAATTAAGAAATATGAGTGTTCCGATTCTGTATACATACTGATAATGACGAATGCCACACCCAGCAGGGCAAGTGCTATTCTTGCACAGCATTTTATATTATGCTTTTTCATCGTGCTTTTCCTCTTTGCCGATTAACCTCTTTTTGAAAGAATGAACCTGCTCGAGTTTTCCCGTTACAAACAGTATGCCGATTAACATTGACACAAAAGTTATACTCATGGTCATACCCTCAAGGAAACCTGTGAGGAAAGTCGATGGCAGTTCCGAAAATACTATCACCTCATGTGCGATGAGAGATATAATTCCGACAACAAAGTATAAAAGAACCATTTTTGCCATTCTCTTTTTGCTGTCGCCTGTGTACTCCGCTACCTTTAATACGGTCTCTTTCATTTCCTGATTCATCTTATTGTTTTTCCTTTCTCCGTCAAGTAATTCACGAAGATCGACTTCAAAGAAATCAGCCATTTCAATAAGTATATCCATGTCAGGCATATTGGAGCCTGTCTCCCAACGGGATACAGTTCGTCTTGCAACGCTGAATTTTTCCGCAAGCTGCTCCTGAGTGAGAGCTTTTTCTTTTCTGAGTTCCTTAATGAAACCACCGATTTTAACCAAATCCATTTTTTCTGTCGACCTCCTTGTCTGAAATGAATATACCGTAATTCAAAAGGAAAAAACAGGACATGAAAGGCGCATTCCGGTATGAAAACACAATGGGACATGACGTGTCTCATTATTTTATCTACAAATAATCATTAAATGAGAATTTTACTCATGCGATAGTTTGTCATCTTTACGCCGTGGCGTTCCACCTGCTGTTCATATATCACCCTGTACCCACGCTTCTCAAAGAAAGGTTTTGCGGTTATGCTGGCTTCTGTGAATACTGTATCTGTGTCAAAAACAGTTTCGAGTTTATCGCAAATGGCCGTAGCTATTCCCCTGTGCTGAAAATCTTTATGAACATAGAGCCTGTCAAGGTGACCTGTGTTCTCAATGTCACCGAAGCCGACTATAGTATCATCAATGACGGCAACGAAAGTTTTGTGCTCAAGGAAAGATCTGTTCCATCTGTTTTCATCCATGTTTCCGTCTGCCCATGCGTTCACCTGTTCCTCTGTGTAATCACCGAGATTTATACTGTGAACGGTGTCATAAAAGAGCTGATATATTTCGTTAATATCGGAAGGTCTGTATTTACGTATTATCATAAGTCAGTCAGAGCTTTCTTGGTATTCAGTATATCTTTTTCAATAAGCGGACGCATGCTGTCCTTGTATTTCGATAAATCCGCATTATCAAGGGCGGCAATAATATCCGGTATATATGCCGGTTTGCTCTCGCCTGCTTCTTTGAGGGCTTTCACACACTGTCTTGCGCTTATGGGCTTTTCGTCTGTTATGTGTTTCAAAAATTCCGGCAGGATGTTTTCAAAACGGTTATCGTCATCCCACCGAACATTTGCGGCGAGGACATAAAATGCTCTGTTTCTGACAAATGAGTTGGAATGATTCAACAGCGAAGCAAAAACATCGAAGTATCCGAACCATTTATCGCTGTCTCTGCTCTCTCTGATTATCATATCCGCAAATGCACATGCAGATTTATCGTCCTTTGATGTCAGTCTTGAGATTACATTTTCTTCCATGATTTTACCTCCCTAAAAGTTTTCAACTTTAAGCCGGTGTGATGTTGAAAGTTTTGCGATTTTCTTTAATCTTCCTGCAATATCAGAATATATATTTTATTATACACCTTTAGAAAAGAAAAAACAGACCCGATTTACGGGTCTGCAGTAAAATTTTCGATTTCAGCCCACAGCTTCGCCTGTGCCTGCTGTTACATTAACTTCGCCATTCAGCTTGTAAACCTCGTAGAGTACCTCTGCGGCACGTTCTCTGTAAAGGAGCATAACATTAAATGCCATCTCTATGTTCTGAACAGAACCCTGAGTGGTGAGGTTCTCTTTCGCTGCGTCACGCTTTTTGTCGAGGGTCTTTTCCCAGTTTTCCTGAGATTTTCTCTGCTCTTCGGCTACGGAAGCATCAAGAGTATCAAGCTCATCGAGGGAAATCTGAACCTGGGCCATCCATCTCTCGGCGCACTCATTGCCGGCACGAATTCCCGCAACGGCGGCGGTTGCTGTCTTTGATGTTTCGAGATAATCCGCATCTATATCATTTGTCTTGAAAAGTGCATAGAAATCATCATCGCCTGCCTGTGGCTTCGGAATGTAATTGCTTATATCGTCAGGGTCAACAGTATCTTCGGCAGAAACTTCTGTGGATTCTTCGGCGCTGTTTTCTGCAACAGCATCCGCAGAGCTTTCTTCATCTGTTATGACTATTTCTGTAGGACCATCGGCACCGCCGATTACGGCAGTATCTTTTGATGAACATGCTGTCATGGATGCAATCATTGCACATGCGGCAACAGATGCGAGTATTTTCTTTACTAAATCAAATTTCATTTGTGTGAACCTTCTTTGCAAGTCTTTTAATTATATAATAAGCTGACTTTGTGAAATCTCTGTGATTAAACCGTTTGTTTTATAAGATTTATTTAAAGTCTTAATGATTTTATCACAGTTTTATGAACAATTCAACCAAATTGTTTTGACTATGAATAAATACGGTATATAATGTAAGTATCAAATTTAAGGAGTGCGATTTATGGAACTTACAGAGAAAACCTTAGCGAGAAAAGATATATTCAAGGGCAGAATAATAGATGTTCATGTGGATGACATAGAACTGGAGGACGGCTCAAAGTCCATAAGAGAGGTTATCGACCACAACGGAGGAGTATGCGTTGTAGCGCTCACAGAGAAAGACGAAGTACTTCTTGTCAGACAGTTCAGATATCCGTATAAAGAGATACTCACAGAGCTTCCTGCAGGCAAGCTCGAGAAAGGTGAAGATCCGCTTGAGGCAATAAAGCGTGAACAGCTGGAGGAAACGGGAACAAAATCCGAGGATTATGTTTTTCTCGGAAATCTGTATCCTACTCCTGCTTACTGCGGAGAGATAATCAGAATATGGGCGACAAGAATAACAGAGTACACAAAGCAGAAGCTGGACGAGGGCGAATTCCTTGAGGTTGACAGAGTGCCGATTGAAAAGGCTGTTGATATGGTTCTTAATAACGAGATTCCCGACAGCAAAACTCAGGTTGGCATACTCAAGGCATATGCGCTCATCAAAACAGGAAAACTGTGACAAAAGTTTCGTCAACCTTTTCAAAGGTTGCAGAGTCTGAGACAGGGTCTCAGAGCAAATCAGATGTGGATTGCCCAGAAAAATAACCATTGCGTAAGCAATGAAATAAAAAGCTTAGAACAAGAGTCTTGCGATTTGTTCGGACAAACAGAAGATAATCTGCCGAGAACATTATGTAAAAATATAAGGAGAAATATTATGGATTTCAGGATTATTGATTTACCCGAAACTTCGGTAATAGGCAAAGAAGGACTTTGCACACCGGAGAAAAATGTTGTTCAGGATTTATGGGCAGAGGCAAACGGAAACTTTGCGGAAGTTGCTGAACTTGCAAAGAAAAACGAGGAAGGCACATTGGTTGCCTGCTGGGGTGCCATGAGTGACGAGAGCATGAACTTCAGACCATGGACAGAGAGCTTTTCGAGGGGATATTACCTCGCAGGTGTAGAGGTAAACGATAGCGCAGAAGCCCCGAAGGGCTGGACTAAGTGGACCATGCCTGCAAGAAAATACCTTGTCGTGGATGTGGAATTCGAGACTTATATGCAGACTTTCACAGAGGTTCTCTCCAAAGTGATACCTGAAAACGGTTTTGAACTTGACGGTGCCGTATGTGATTTCACAGATCCCGCAAACGGACAGAACAGGTTGTATTTCCCTGTAAAGGAGATTTGAGAAAATGTCGGATAAAGTACTTTTGATTCTTGTGGACGGAATGAGACCCGATGCGCTTCCGCTTTGCGGAGATCCTGATTTACTTGAATACTACAAATCGGGAACTTACTGTCTCAAGGCAGATACAGTGTACCCATCAATAACTCTGCCATGCCATATGTCACTTTTCCACAGCGTAGACCCTGACAGACACGGAGTTCTCACAAATACCTATGTTCCGCAGAATCATCCCATAGACGGCATAGTTGAGGTGCTGGCATCTTACAGAAAAAAGTCAGCAATGTTCTATACTTTTGAGCCACTCAGAGATTTATCCCGTCCCGGAATGCTCAGCATGAGCTGGTACAGGGCATGGGAACACAACAAGTGGCAACACCTCGATAAAACCGTAACAAAGGCATGCATTGAATATATCAACGAGCAGGCTCCTGATTTTGTATTTCTCTATCTCGGTGAAACCGATGAGAGCGGCCACAAATTCGGATGGATGAGTGAGGAATATCTTGCATCTGTAAAGGAGGCGGCGGAGTGCATAAAAGAGATTACAGCCATGCTTCCTGAGGAATACAGTGTTATTGTGACAGCCGACCACGGCGGTCACGCAAGAAATCACGGAGAGGACATAGCGGAGGATATGACTATCCCTGTTTGCTTCAGAGGCAAACATTTTGACAGCGGAAAAGAGCTGGAAAAGCTTTCAATCAAGGATATAGCTCCGACCATAACAGCCATAATGGGCTTTGAACCCGGCGATGACTGGGAAGGTACAAGCATTATTTAAGGAGAGAAATCATGGGCGTTGATATGACAGTGCCATGCGACAGCGGTATAGTTAATATTCGTGTGGGTGCGATAATTCTGAAAGACGGGAAATTCCTCATGGTTGGCAACCCTAATCAGGATTATCTCTATTCCGTCGGCGGAAGAATCAAGTTCGGTGAGACAGCCGAAGAAGCCGTAAGGCGAGAGGTGTTCGAGGAGACGGGAATTCACATGGAAATTGACCGCCTCGGCTTTGTGCATGAAAATTACTTTTATGCGGATATGGAGTCCCACAAAGGAAAACTCACATATGAAATTGCGTTTTTCTTTTACATGAAAGTGCCTGAAAACTTTGAGCCGATATCTACCGGTATTTCCGCTGACGGAGCAGAAGAGTTTCTGACATGGGTCAATGCGGATACTCCCACAAAGTATTATCCTGAATTTTTCAGGGAAGAACTTACTTACCCAGAGTTTTCCGTAAAGCATTTTGTGTCGGATGAGAGGGCAGAGCAATGAAAACTTTATATGTCTCAGACCTTGACGGAACTTTGCTCAGAAGTGATGAGCGCACAAGTGATTATACAAACGATGTGATAAACAGTCTTGTGAAAAAAGGAATGCTTTTCTCCTACGCAACGGCAAGGTCATACAATACTGCAAGAAAAGTCACAGCGGGAATAAAAGCTGAGATTCCGCTGATTGTATATAACGGAACCATGGTCATAGATAATGTGACAGGGGAAGAGCTCATAACAAATTTCTTTGACGGTTCGGTTTGTGAAGTTTTGGAAGAGTTATTTGCAAGCGGAGTTTATCCCATAGTTTATGCCATGATAGATGATGTGGAGAAATTCTCCTTTGTGCCAAAGCTATGCTCAAGGGGCATGAAAACTTTTCTCTCAACAAGAGAAGGGGATATTCGCACAAATATCGTGAACAGTACCGAAGAACTTAAAAACGGAGAAATCTTCTACATAACCTGCATAGATGAACCTGAAAAGCTTAAACATCTCTACGAAAAATACAGAGACACATACCACTGTGTTTACCAGAAAGATACATACAGCGACGAGCAGTGGTTCGAGATTATGCCGAAGAATGCATCCAAATCAAATGCGGTAACCCAGCTCAAAAAACTGCTCGGTGCGGAAAAGCTTGTTGCCTTCGGCGACGGTGTGAACGATATTGATATGTTCGAGCTTGCGGACGAGTGTTACGCAGTAGCCAATGCCGATCCTGGGCTGAAAGAAACAGCCACAGGCGTTATTGATTCCAACAACGATGACGGCGTTGCAAAATGGCTGAGCTCAAACTTTGAATAATATGAAATAAAGCCTCGGTTTCGGGGCTTTTTATTATACCTGATTATACATCTCAGATTTACTTTTACGAACATATGTGCTATAATATAGCAGACAAAATTTCGATAAGGAGGCATAATAAATGAACAATCAGAGAACCTACATCGCAATAGATTTAAAATCATTTTATGCCTCTGTGGAATGTGTCTCAAGGGGTTACGATCCCTTAAGAACAAACCTTGTGGTTGCCGATAACAGCCGTACGGAAAAGACAATATGTCTTGCGGTTTCACCATCTCTGAAATTTTTCGGTATTCCCGGCCGACCTCGACTTTTTGAGGTTGTCAGCAAGGTTAAAGAGGTAAATGCCATGAGACTTGCGGCAGCTCCAGGCAGAAAGTTCAGAGAGAAATCATTTCTTTTTGATGAGCTGGAAAATGACAGCTCCCTCGAGATAAGCTATATAGTCGCACCGCCACGCATGGCGGAATATATGAAAATAAGTACGGATATTTATAACATATATCTCAAATATATTGCGCCTGAAGATATTCATGTTTACTCCATAGACGAGGTTTTTATGGATGTCACCGATTATCTTCCCACATATAAACTCACACCCCATGAGCTTGCCATGAAGATAATTCAGGATGTTCTCGCAAATACGGGAATTACAGCCACCGCAGGCATAGGCACAAATATGTACCTGTGCAAGGTTGCCATGGATATAGTGGCAAAGCATATCCCCCCGGATAAGGACGGTGTAAGAATCGCAGAGCTGGACGAGATGAGTTACCGCAGGCTTTTATGGGACCACAGGCCGCTCACGGATTTCTGGAGAGTGGGCAGAGGCTATGCAAAAAAGCTGGAGGCCAACCACCTCTACACCATGGGTGACATAGCCAGATGTTCCCTCGGAAAAAAAGGCGAGTATTACAGCGAGGATTTATTATATAAGCTATTTGGCGTGAATGCGGAACTGCTCATAGACCACGCCTGGGGTTGGGAACCCACAAGAATAAGCGACATTAAATCATACAAGCCTCAGGCGAAAAGCATAGGCTCGGGGCAGGTGCTTCATTATCCTTATGATATAGACAGGGCAAGGGTGATAGTCAGGGAAATGACGGAACTTCTCGCCCTCGATTTAGTGGAAAAGAAGCTCGTGACAAATCAGATAGTACTCACCGTGGGTTATGACATAGAGAGCCTCAAGGGTGGAAAATACCACGGAGAAATTACCGAGGACCGCTACGGCAGGCAGATACCGAAACACGCCCATGGCACAGCAAAGCTGAATGCCTACACCGCATCCACAAAGAAAATCATGGAAGCGGTAATGGAGCTGTATGACCGTATAATGAACCCCGATCTGCTTGTGCGCAGGGTAAACATTGCTGCGTGTGAGGTTAAATATGAAAGTGATGTAAAAGAGAATGCCGTATCTGAGCAGATGAGCCTTTTCGATACAGCGGACACTATGGAAAAAAGAGAGCAGGAGGATAAAGACCTCGAGCGTGAACATAAAATGCAGCAGGCCATGATTGCCATAAAGAAAAAGTATGGCAAGAATGCCATTCTCAAGGGCACAAATTTCAGAGAGGGAGCAACCACCATAGACAGAAACTCCCAGATAGGCGGTCACAAGGCATGACGAAAAATTATGATGATATCATTAATCTTCCGCACCATCAAAGTCCTTACAGAGCCCACATGAGCCTGCATGACAGGGCGGCACAGTTTGCACCATTTGCGGCTCTTACAGGTTACGATGCGTCCATAAATGAGGCGGCAAGGCTTACTGACGATGAGATTGAACTCAGCGATTACCATGCGGATATACTCGATTTCAAGTTTAACAATATACTTGAACACGTGGATGAATACCCGGAAGTTAGTGTGGTTTACTTTGAGAAGGACGAAAGAAAATCCGGTGGGGCATATTTAAGTTACAGCGGTAAAATCAAAAAGATAGATTTATTCGAAAGAATAATAGTGTTTACCGACGGAACAAAAATATACATGGACTGCATAAACGATATTGATGAAATAACAGGCTGAAAAGGGTCTGAGCGGAAAACTCAGACCCTTAAACTTTTCTTAAACTGTATTTATTGCATCGGTCATGCTCTTTACATATTCACCGATATATGGGGCGGCATCTCTGCCGTATCTGCCTGCAAGCTTAACTATTGCGGAACCGACGATTGCGCCGTCTGCGACATCGGCCATCTTTTTTGCCTGTTCCGGTGTGGATATACCGAAACCTACCGCACATGGAACATCCGTATTCTCTCGGATAATCTTAACAAGTGCGCCTATGTCTGTGGTAATCTCAGAGCGTACACCGGTAACACCGAGGGAAGATACAATGTAGATAAATCCCCTTGCTTCTTTTGCAATCATGGCAATTCGGTTCTCGGATGTAGGAGCTATCATGGATATTAAATCAACATCATATTTAACGCAGATATCCTCGAATTCTCCCTTTTCCTCAAAAGGAATATCGGGGAGTATAAGTCCGTCTATGCCGATTTCCGCACAGGTGGAAATGAATTTTTCGGCACCGTAGGAGAACACAACATTAGCGTAGGTCATGAACACCATGGGAATGGTAACATCCCTGCGAATGTCTCTTACGAAATCGAAGATTTCATCGGTTGTGACACCGTGGGTCAGGGCTCTCAGGTTTGCATCCTGAATAACGGGACCCTCTGCGGTCGGGTCGGAGAAGGGAATTCCCAGCTCTATGAGAGAAGCTCCGTTTGTCTGAAGTTCACGGACGATTTTTCCTGTGGTTTCAAGGTCGGGATCTCCGCAGGTAATGAATGGTATGAATGCTTTTCCGTTTTCAAATGCTTTTGCTATATTACTCATGAAGGTCCTCTCCTCTGTATCTTGCAATGGCGGCGCAGTCCTTGTCTCCACGACCTGAAAGGGTGATTACGATAATCTTATCTTTGTCCATTGTGGGGGCAAGTTTGATTGCATGGGCGACTGCGTGGGCAGATTCTATGGCAGGAATTATACCTTCGGTTCTTGCGAGATACTCGAAGGCGTTAACTGCCTCATCATCCGTTACGGGAACATACTTTGCTCTGCCTATGTCGTTGAGATAAGCATGTTCGGGGCCTATGCCGGGATAATCAAGGCCTGCGCTTATGGAGTAAACGGGGGCAATCTGACCGTATTTATCCTGACAGAAATATGATTTCATGCCGTGGAAAATTCCGAGGCGACCTGTGTTCATGGTGGCGGCTGTCTCAAAGGTGTCTATTCCTCTGCCGGCTGCTTCACAGCCTATGAGTTCGACGCTTTCATCTTCGATGAAGTTATAGAAAGATCCTATGGCATTGGAGCCACCGCCTACACAGGCCATGACAACATCGGGAAGTCTGCCTTCTTTTTCCATGAGCTGTTCTTTAATCTCTTTGGAGATAACGGACTGGAAGTCTCTTACTATGGTCGGGAACGGGTGAGGTCCCATTACGGAGCCCAGGCAGTAGTGGGTGTCATCAATGCGGTTTGTCCACTCTCTGAAAGCGGCGGAGCATGCATCCTTGAGGGTTGCTGTTCCTGTGGTGACAGGTACAACCTCTGCACCGAGGAGCTTCATTCTGTAAACATTGAGTGCCTGACGCTCGGTGTCCTCTTTGCCCATGAATACCACGCACTCCATGCCCATGAGGGCGGCGGCTGTGGCTGTGGCAACACCATGCTGACCTGCGCCTGTCTCTGCGATGAGTCTTGTCTTGCCCATCTTTTTTGCAAGCAGAGCCTGACCGAGAACATTGTTGATTTTATGTGCGCCTGTGTGGTTAAGGTCCTCACGCTTGAGGTAAATCTTTGCACCGCCGAGGTCCTTTGTCATTTTCTCGGCGTAATATAATCTTGAAGGTCTGCCTGCGTAATCATTAAACAGATCCTGAAGCTCTCTGTTGAATTCAGGGTCATTCTTATAGTAATTATATGCTTTTTCCAGCTCTATAACAGCGTTCATGAGGGTCTCTGGTATATACTGACCTCCGTGAATTCCGAATCTTCCGTTTTCTCCTGCCATGGTATTTCTCCTCAGTGATTTCTTCTCGCTTCTCTCACGAAGCGAATTACTTTTTCTCTGTCCTTTATGCCGTCTGTCTCCACGCCTGAGCTTACATCCACTGCGTAGGGCTTAAGTTCATTTATTCTCTGTTTGACGTTATCGGGATTCATTCCTCCTGCGAGGAAATATTCCCTTGGAAATTCACCGATTAAACTTTGGTCGAATTCCTTTCCCGTACCTGTTCCGCTGTCCAGCAGAACAAAATCAGCGTGGCATTTCTTTGCTTTCTCAATATCGTCAGGGGACTTTATTGTGAAGGCTTTTATTATTGTTTTGTCTGTATGTTTTTTGAGATTATCTATATAATCGTTGTCTTCGCTTCCATGAAGCTGAATAACTCCGACAGCTCCGCTTTCGATTGCATTCAGTATATTTGATATATCTTCATTCACGAAAACTCCGACGGTATTTATAGATTTATCTATTATTTCTCTCAGAGTAATTGCTGTGTTTAAATCTATACTTCGTCTGAAGCCTTCGCTTAATATGAATCCTGCGAAATCAGGTTTTGCTTCGTTGACGTATTCCGCATCCTGAGTAAATCTAAGTCCGCAGATTTTAACCTTTGCCATATTAATAACCTCTCAGTTCCGAGAGCATTGTCTTTTTATCCTCTGCCTTCATCAGGGTTTCACCTATAAGCACCGCATTTACCTTTGCGTTCCTTAATACATTTATGTCATCAGCGGTTTTTATTCCGCTCTCCGCAACAAAGATGATATCCTCCGGAACAAGCTTGCGGTTTCTCTCGCTGTTGTGAACATCTACGGTGAAGGTCTTTAAATCTCTGTTATTAACTCCGATTATCCTTGCTTTTGCTCTTATCGCCATGTTGATTTCTTCCTCTGTGTGAGCTTCCACAAGGGCTGATAAACCGAGACTGTCACATATTTCTATGTATTCTTTAAGCTTTTCTTCACTCAATATGGAACATATAAGAAGTACAGCACTGGCACCGAGAGTTTTAGCCTCGTAAATCATGTATTCATCAACGGTGAAGTCTTTTCTTATACATGGTATTTTCACCGTGTCGGTAATTTCTTTAAGGTATTCGTTTCTTCCCATGAACCACTTTGGTTCTGTAAGAACGCTTATGGCGGAAGCCCCTGCTTCTTCGTACGCTTTTGCTATTTCAAGATAAGGAAAATCCGGTGAGATAAGACCCTTTGAAGGAGATGCCTTTTTGCATTCGCATATAAAAGCTATGTCGTCTTTTCTCAGGGCTTTCTCGAAGGGGAAACCGGTGTTAAGGTTCATCGCCATAGCCTCGGCTTTAATCTCATCGAGGCTTTTATGTTTTTTCGCTTCGGCAACTCTTTCTCTTGTTGCTTCGGCTATGGTTTCAAGTATATTCATAATCAGACTTTGTTTGTTACTTCTATTGCTTTCTCAAGGGCCTTGTATGCTTTTCCGCTGTCTATGAGCTCTGCGGCGAGCCTGATTCCGGCTTCTATGCTGTCTGCCTTGCCTGCGGCATAAAGAGCGGCACCGCTGTTCATGAGTACTATGTTTCTCTTTGAACCCTGAACACTGCCATTAAGTATTCCCTTTGTTATCTCGGCGTTTTCGTCTGCTGTTCCACCGACTATTTCATCTTTAGTGCCGAGTTCAAATCCGAATTCCTCAGGGGTGATGGTGAAGCTTCTGTACCATCCGTCTCTGAATGCACATACCTTTGTCGGTGCGCTTATGCTTATCTCATCCAGCTTATCCATGCCGTGTACGACTAAACCCTGCTTGTATCCCAATGTGGTGAGAACCTGTGCGATGGGCTCAACGAGCATTTCATCGTAAACACCAATGAGGCAGGCCTGAGGTTTCGCCGGGTTGGTGAGAGGTCCGAGTATATTGAATACGGTACGGAAGCCGAGTTCTTTTCTTATGGCTCCCACATACTTCATGGAGGCGTGGTATTTCTGTGCGAACATGAAGGCGAAACCGCACTCACGCATGCTTTCAACAACCTGCTCCGGGGTAAGATCTATTTTAACACCAAGGGATTCGAGTACATCGGCGGCACCGCTCTTGGAAGATGCGGCCCTGTTGCCGTGCTTTGAAACCTTAACTCCTGCGGCGGCGAGTATGAATGCACTTGTGGTTGATATATTGAAGGAATGGGCATTGTCTCCGCCTGTTCCGACTATCTCGAATGTATCGAAATCAGGATTTACCTGAAGGGCATGCTCTCTCATGGCGGCGGCACAGCCTGAAATCTCAGCTATGGTTTCTGCCCTTGTGCTTTTTGTGGAGAGTGCCGCAAGAAAAGCCGCATTCTGTGTGGGTGTTGTCTCACCGTTCATAATCTCGTTCATAACGGTGTAGGCCTCGTCGTATGTTAAATCCTGCTTGCTGACGATTTTTTCGATTGCTTCTTTAATCATAATATCCACCTTTCTGCGGGGAAAAAGAAAAGTCCCCGGCAGTTAATTTTCTGCCAAGGACGAAATAAATTCCGCGGTACCACCTTGATTTGGGAATAATCTCCCACACTTTATGAAACACCATCATGTTTCCGACAGCTTACGTGTGTCCTTACGTCGCAGTATAATCGCATTCGCTTTCGCTGCGCCCTCAGTGACCCATTTAACAATCTGTTCTCCGTCCGATTCTCAGCATCACGGACTCTCTGTGGGTACATAACTGTTTTTACTCTCACTTCAACGGTTTATCATATTGAATTTGTTAGTGAGTTTATTATAATTCCGAAAAATCAAAATGTAAAATACAAAAAAACAAATAAGCCATAAGAAAAACTTATGATAAATATATTCATTTACGAGGCTGTTTTTTCCTGTTATACTGATAAAAAGAAAAGGAGGTTTTTTCATGAAAACAGCGGTATTTTCGGATATACACGGCAATTTCGATGCCCTTGAAAAAGTAATGAGTATGATAGAAAAGGAAAGTCCCGACAAGGTGATTTTCCTCGGTGATATATTCCAGAAAGGTAATGGGGAAATAGAGTGCCTTGATTATCTCATGAACTCGGACATTATTACCGTAAAAGGCAATGCGGAGCTGTATATTGAACACGGTGTGGATATAGATCCCGATGTGGAGTATTTAAGAGAATACTATGAATCAATGTGGAATAAGCTGAGTAATGAGCAGAAGAATTTTATCCACAATCTTCCCCTGACCCATGTGGAAAACATTGATGGTTACAGAATTTTATTCTCTCACTTTTTAATCAGGAATATAAATGCGGCTTATCCGTATTTCAATATATCCGACATGAAAAAGGAGTGTTTCTCCGAGGCGGTTAAATCTCATGATTTTGATGAGTATGATATGGTAGCAGTCGGCCATACTCATACGGATTTTGAGACGGGTAAACTCAGGGGAGTAAGTTCCACAGGAATAGTAAAGCCTGAATTTATGCTAATTGAAACAGGCAAAGAATTAACTTGCAGATATATTACGGAGTAATGTTATGAGCAAAGTAGCGGTAATTACAGGCGGTGCACACGGAATAGGAAAGGCAACCGCAGAGGAGTTCGAAAAGCTCGGTGTGAAAACCTATATTATAGACAAAGCCGAAGGCAATCACTATGTCGGTGATGTTTCCGACAAAATGACCCTTGAGAAATTTGCTGCGTATGTTATTGAAAAAGAAGGGCATATAGATTACCTTGTCAACAACGCCCTCCCGATTATGAAGGGTGTTGACGAATGCACTTACGAAGAATTCGAGTATGCACTTCGTGTGGGTGTTACAGCTCCGTTTTATTTAAGCAAGCTCTTTGTACCGCATTTTGCAGAGGGCGGTGTGATTATCAATATAAGCTCCTCAAGGGACAGAATGAGCCAGCCCGGGACGGAGAGTTACACAGCGGCGAAGGGAGGAATCTCAGCCCTAACCCATGCCCTTGCAGTGAGCCTGGGACCAAAAGTCAGAGTGAATTCCATTTCTCCCGGTTGGATAGACACAGACTACACAGAGTACAGCGGACCCGATGCTTACCAGCAACCGGCAGGCAGAGTAGGAAATCCGAAGGACATTGCAAATCTGATAATGTTTCTTTGCTCCGATAAAGCAGGGTTCATCACAGGCGAGAATATTGCTGTGGACGGCGGTATGACAAAACTCATGATTTATCATGACGATAATGGCTGGAGTCTGGAATAAACACGAAAAAAGGAACTGTGTGCATTTCTGCATACAGTTCCAAATTTTTTATCTCTTTATTAAAACCATGGAGAAATCATTTACATTTGTGCCGGTGGCACCTGTAATGATAAGTCCGTCGGTTTCTTTGAGGGCATTGTAAGCATCGTTGTTCCTGAGAACATCAAAAATACTTATTCCCTTGTCGGCGAGCTGAGCCTTTGTGTTGTTGTCGCAATAACCGCCTGCCGCATCTGTCGGGCCGTCGGTTCCGTCACTGCCTACGCTGAAAACCGCAGTATCCTTAAGTCCTGCGATACCTTCGGCGGCTGCAAGAGCCAGCTCCTGATTTCTTCCGCCTTTACCCTTACCTGTGAGGTGAACAACCGTTTCACCACCGGCAACAAAAGCGATGCTTTCCGCGGTGTTCCGGTAGCTCTTTGCGATGGAAGCCATGAATGAACCGGCCTCTCTTGCCTCACAGCTGAGCATATCACTGAGGAATACTGTTTTGTAACCGAGTTCCTTTGCGGCGTCCTCGGCAGCTTTGCAGAGGTTACGAACACTGCCTGTAATTATGGTCTCAACATTGCTGAGTTCTTTAGGAGTTTCAATTTTCATGAGCTCCATAGCCTCATTGCTTAATCTGAGATCGTATTTCCTGATATAGGCAAGTGCATCCTCGGCGGTTGCGGAATCCGGATAAGCCGGACCGGAAGCAATCATATCAAGTGGATCACCGAGAATATCGCTGAGGACTATGCTGTAAACTTTTGCAGGCGCACAGGCTATGGCGAACTTGCCACCTTTGACAGCGGAAATTCTCTTGCGTATGGTGTTCATTTCGGTAATTTCGGCACCACATGCGAGAAGCTGACCCGTAAGATCCTGAAGCTCCTCTGCAGGAATAAGCGGTTTCTCAAAGAGGGCCGAACCGCCACCGGAAAGGAGGAACAGAACTGTATCTTCAGGATTAAGATCTGCGACTAAATCAAGAGCGGCCTGAGTACCCCTGAAAGAGTTTTCATCAGGTACGGGATGACCGGCTTCAAAGCAGGTCATTTTCGGTATTTCGCCCTTTACGTGGTCATACTTTGTTACGACTACACCGGCTTCTATTCTGTCGCCGAGGCAGTCAGCGGCGGCTTTACCCATCTGCCATGCTGCCTTGCCGGCAGCAACAACATAGATTTTGCCTTCGCCGAAATCCTTGCCCTCCAGGGCCTGCGCAACGGCCTCGTCGGGAAGAACCTTTTTAATAGCTTCGCTGATAATTCTGTCAGCGTCCTGTCTTAATGTCATAGAGTTTTCACCTTAATGAATAAAGAGTGAGAGTATGAAAATAAATGCTATGGAGCATATACCTTCGACTAAGGTTACGGCTGTCTGAGTTTTGTAACCCTGGTCAGGTGTCATGCCACCGAAGTTTGTAACAACCCAGAAATAGGAGTCGTTTGCGTGGGAAACTGTCATGGCACCTGCGCCGATTGCGATAACGCAGAGAGCGCCCATTGCAGGGGAAGCCATTCCGAGAACTTCCATGAGAGGAGCAAGGATACCTGCTGTTGTTGTGATTGCAACTGTGGAGGAACCCTGAGCTGTCTTGAGGATAGCTGCGAGAAGGAATGGGAAGAAGATGCCGATGGTCTGAAGTGCACTTGCGTTGTCCTTGATGAAAGGAACAATGTCTGTGGAAGAAATAACCTTGCCGAGAACGGAACCGGCAGCTGTTACAAAGAGGATAGGACCAACGGTCTTGAGGGTATCGTTAGTGAGGTCATAGAGCTTCTTGCCCATGCCGGATGTGAGAAGCTGAATGATAGCAAGAATAACACCTACTGCAAGAGCAACGATAGCTGTTCCGAAGAATGTGCAGAGTGTTCTTACTGTGCCTGTCCAGTTGAGAATGGAAGCAACATTGGAGAGAGCCATGAGAACGATTGGAACGAGAATAGGAGCAAGGGACATAAATCCGCTTGGAAGCTTCTTGTAGGAAGCAACGAGCTCCTCGTATGTCTGAACAATTTCACCGTCTGTGACAGCCTCGTCAGTAGCCTTAACCTTCTTGCCGATGAACTTTGCGTAAACATAGGCACCTGCGAGAGCAGGAATGGAAACAAGAGCACCAAGGCCCATAACGAGAAGGAGATGATCGCCTACATTAAGGGTGTTTGCTGCTGCAATCGGGCCCGGTGTAGGTGGAATAAATACATGAGAAGCATAGAGACCTGCGGAGAGGCATACTGTCATTGCAACGGATGAAACACCTGTCTTTTTAACAAGAGCCTTTCTGATCGGGTTGAGAACAACGAAACCGGAATCACAGAATACAGGGATGGAAACAACCCAGCCCATGAGCTCAATAGCAAGTTCAGGGTGCTTAGGTCCGACAATCTTTACAACGATGTCGGCAAGCTTTAAAGCTGCGCCTGTTGCTTCGAGAAGTGTACCGATGAGAGCACCGAAAATAATAACGATACCGATGCTTGAGAATGTTGAGGAGAAACCTGCTCCTACAACGGATGCTATACCGCTGATTGTTGTACCGTCATCGTTCTTGATATCTGTGAGCGGAATACCGCCGATGAGACCGAAAACAACGGAAACCAGAAGAATAGCGATGAATGGGTGAACCTTGAGTTTGCTGATAAGAAGAATCATTGCAACAATTGCAAGAACGAAAACGATCAGCAGAGGAATACCTGTCATAATTTTACCTCCTGTGTGTTTTACACCTTATATAAAAATAGTTTATTCGGAACTTATGCGCATAGTTCCAAATTGACAATATAATATCACATTATTCACTAAAAGTATATAATAATTTAGTTTTTTTGATAAAAAATATACAAACAATATCTGTTAGTTGAATAAATATTAATAGGAAATAATTATGAACCCTCCTGATGCATTGATATATTCCTCTGAAATGATTATAATTTACTCATCTATTAAAATTTCGGAGGTCACAGTATGACAAAGTGGTTTGAAGAAGCCAAGTACGGCTTGTTTATACATTTCGGTTTATATTCCATGTTAGCCGGAGAATACAAGGGAAGAAAGACAGACAGAATCGCAGAGTGGATTATGAACAATTTTGCTATTCCGGCTGAGGAATACGAGGTTCTCATGAAAGACTTCAATCCCGAAAAATTCCTGCCCATGGAGATTGCGAGAAAATGTACAGAGTGGGGCATGAAATATATCGTTCTCACATCAAAGCACCATGAGGGTTTTGCAAACTTCAACTCCGCATGCAGCCCTTATAACTCTGTAAATGCCTGTGGAAGAGACCTGGTAGGCGAGCTCAAAGAGGCATGCAGGGCTTATGGTTTAAAGTTCGGTCTTTATTATTCTCAGGCTCAGGACTGGCATGATCCTGACGGAGCCATGAAGTGCCGCCCTGCAGATAAAATTGATTATCAGGCTTATCTTGACCGCAAGTGTATGCCGCAGCTCAGAGAGATTATGGAGCAGTATAACCCGGACCTCATCTGGTTCGATACACCTATGGATACAACACCTGAGCAGTCGGAGAAGATGGTTCAGCTTGTCCGTTCATATAACCCTGATGTTGTAATCAGCGGCAGAATCGGAAATGGTCTCGGCGACTACATGACAACAGGCGACAATTTTATTCCAAGACTTCCTTATGACGGCCTTTGGGAGGTTCCCGCAACAATCAACGACACATGGGGATATAACAGGTACGATAAAAACTGGAAGGATCCGTATGATATAATCAAACTCCTTGTTAAGATAAATGCAAGAGGCGGAAACTATCTTCTGAATGTAGGTCCGATGGGAGACGGATCCATTCCTGAGGAGAGCATAGCTGTTCTCGATACAGTGGGAAAGTATGTCACAGCAAATGCCGAGGCTATTTACGGCACTCAGAATACAGGTATATATCCTTACGAGCTGGATTTTGCAGAGTTCACATGCAAACCGCAGAAACTCTTTGTTCATGTTTTCAAGCCGAAAATCAGATTCGAGCTTTTAAATATCGCAAACAGGTTTACAAATGCCTATCTTGTGGAAACAGGTGAGAAGCTTGATTTCAGAGTAGGCTACACATGTGAAGGTCATGATTTCGTTGAAATTGAAATTCCCGAGAGACTTCGTGACAAGGCATATTATGCCGTCTGCCTCGAATACCCTGAAGAAAGACCGATTTACAGCGATCTTAAGTTGTAATCGCTGTTATTTATGAACTGCTTGCCGATAGCGTTCAGTTAGGGAGCAGATAACGCTGTATATACGATTTTACAATGGAATAAAAAATTCAAATATACTATAATAATTACAGTATATTTGAAAGGATAGGATTGTATGATAATGATAAGAATTGATAAAGTTATGAAAAAGACATTGTTTTTTATTATGCTGGTAATGCTGGTTTTATGCATTCCTAAACCCGCATCCGCAAAAGCCTTGAATGTGATGAACACTGCGCCATCGGCAGCCACCTTAATCACGATAAACAAAAGTACAGCCTCATGTGTTCCCGGTCAGAAACTGCAGCTGAAGATTTCAGGAACAAGTTCTGCAGTAAAATGGAGTTCTTCTGATAAAACCATAGCGACAGTTGATTCCAATGGGCTTGTGAAAATGCTGAAGACCGGCTCGGTGACAATTACCGCAAAAATCGGAACAACAAGAAAAATATGTAAAATTACAGTAAGTGCCCCTAAGTTTGGCACTTATTCATCTACGGTGAAGATGAATGAGAGTCAGACCTTAACAATAAAAAATTCAGGTGTAACTCCCCGTTTTTATTCTTCGGATACAAACAAACTATATATTAACAATACTACCGGAAAGATGTACGCAAAGAATATCGGATCGGTATATGTTACTGTAAAAATAAACGGTATTACCGCGGCGAAGAAGAAAATTACCATAATCGAAAATCTTAAGCTGGGAAAAACCAGTGTACATCTTATAAAAGCTGAGAATATTAATATGTACCTTTCCGGCGCAAAGACATCAGTAAAATGGAGTTCTACAAATACAGCCGTAGCAACCGTAAGCAGCACGGGAAGAGTGAGTGCAGTGGGGCCGGGTACTGCAAAAATCATTGCAAAAACATCCACAAGCAGTGTTTCCTGCACAGTAACCGTTGAGAAGCCGAGTATCAGTATTGTAAATAAGGCGATGAACATAGGAGATACTCAGAAAATCTCCATAAAGAACTCCAGTTATTACACCCCAAAATTTACTTCGATGACTACTGATATTCTTTCCGTAAGTTCTACAGGTGTAATTACTGCAAAGAAGGCCGGAACAGGAAAAATTCAGGTCAGAATTCATAATACTCCATATTATGTTTCGGTAAAAGTTGTTTCCCCTTATTTTAATAAAGAGAAATTCATCGGCTCAATCGGAGATAAGACCTATCTCTATATAAGCAATGCGGGTGGCATAACTGTAAAATGGAGTACAACAGATACATCCGTAGCCACAGTGGATACTCTTGGAAATCTGACTCTTGTCGGCGCCGGCTCCTGTAAGGCGGTGGCAAAAATCGGAACAAAAACGCTTAGTATTCCCGTAACTGTAAATCCTCAGCAGATTTCCGCAACAACCGCAAATGTTTACAGAAAATCAAACCTTTTTGTTAACATGAAAAATGTTTCGGATAACGATGTTATCACATGGACATCAAGTAATGAGAGTATTGCCACGGTGGTTTATACAAGACTCAATGCTGACGGAACACCGAAGAGTACGAAATACGGAAGAGTTGTCGGCGTCAGGGAAGGTACGGTAACAATAACAGCAAAGTCAAAGATTACCGGAAAGACATTCTCTTGTGTCGTAAAGGTATATCCTAATTATGAAGCGGTAGATCTTAACGTACATATCAATAAAAACGGTAAAATGAATTCGGTTGATTTAAAGCCGTACATAAATCTGATTGATCCTGCAAAAGAAACCGCTTATACAGTAGAGATGAATAACCCGTACATGGGTACTGTCAATGATCTTGTATATACAGGTAAAATTCCCGGTGTTGGCAATGTTTCAACCGGAGTAAATACCGTTAAGGTAAAGTACGGAGATTATGTAATATATTTCAGAATAAAAAATATTGCATGGATAGCTCATCGAGGTGCTACAAGTTATGCACCGGAAAATACTCTTGCCTCTCTTAAGGAAGCCGCAAATCACGGTGCTTTCGGTATGGAGACAGATATAAGAGCAACTCAGGATGGTGTACTTGTATGTTACCATGATGGAGGAACAGGCTGTCTTTCGGTAACAAATAAATACATTAATAAAATCACATATGATGAGCTTTGCAGAATTCCTATTACGAACAGCAATGGTACAGGAAATCCCGATTCAAGAGTAATGACTCTCACAGAATATCTCAATGCATGTAAGGAATATAATCTTTTTGCAAATATTGAGCTGAAGTCTCTGTCTAATTCTACATATTCAGATGAAGAAATGTATCAGAAGCTGGAAGAGACACTTATAAATACGGGTTATCTGTCAAGCTCAGGAAAGATACTCACTCCGTTTATTATTACATCTTTAAGTGCCAAGAACCTTTATGATTTATCTATGGCAACAGCAGGAAACGGAAATGCTTCCGCTCTTCCGGTGAGCTGGGTAAGCACATCGGGCCTTGCACAGGATAACGGATATGCCGCAATGCTTAAATCTCTGCCTAATTATTACAGTATAATGGGTGCAGATGCAAATTCATGGGATAAACTTATTGCTGGTGCTATTCGTACAACAGCAGATTACAGCCCTATACTGGGACCTGAATCAAGTAAATACGGAAGTGATTTCCATGCTTGTCTTGATAAATGATAAATACAAACTGAGAGTGTTTTTCTGTTTTTGCATTCGTTGCAGATAGTTTAAAAAGTTATTGCAGCAAACAATATTATCATGAACAATTCAAAAGGAGAAAATACAATGAGAATAGCGGTTACATATCAGAACGAAGAAATATTTCAGCATTTCGGACACAGTGAGCAGTTCAAGGTTTACGATGTGGAGAACGGAGAGATTACATACACAACAGTAATCAGCACAGTGGGAAGCGGTCATGGAGCTCTGGCAGGTGTGCTTGCTTCCATCAGAACCGATGTGCTTATCTGCGGCGGTATCGGTGCAGGCGCACAGAATGCCCTTGCTTCAGCAGGTATTCAGCTTTTCGGTGGAGTATCCGGCAGCTGTGATGATGCTGTTAAAGCATATCTTTCCGGTGAGCTTAACTATAACCCTGACATTAAGTGCAATCATCACAGCCATGAAGAAGGTCACAACTGCGGAGAGCATTCCTGCGGTTCTCACGAAGACGGACATTCCTGCCACAACTGATAATAATTACGAACAGCACTGTTTTGACGGCAGTGCTGTTTTTGATTGTTTTTCCGGTTGAATGGGAGTATAGTTCTATTAAGTGTGAAATAAGGAGACTGTTTATGAAGATTAGAAAAATTGAAGCAGCAGACAATACAGCGGTTGCAGAGTTAATAAGAAATAATCTCGAGAAATACGAACTGGATATTCCGGGTACAGCATATTTTGACAGTATGCTGGATAATCTTTTTGAATATTATAATGGTAAATCCGACAGAGAATATTTTGTGCTTGAGAATAACTGCGGGAATATCATAGGCAGCGTGGGATATGAAGTTTTCCCTCATTTTGAAAGCTGTGCAGAGCTTCAGAAACTTTACCTTGCAGACGAAGCAAAGGGTAAGGGCCTCGGAAAATACCTGCTCGAATTCATCGAAAATAAAGCAGGAGAAAGTGGTTTTAAGAACATGTATCTCGAGACTCACACAAATTTACAGACAGCAATATCACTCTATGAAAAACGTGGATATAATCAGATAGAAAAACCGGCATCTGTGGTACACAGTACCATGAACAGGTTTTATCTGAAACATCTTGGAAATCACAGATAATTATTCAGAGATAGCACAAAGGAGCCGGTTTTGCCGACTCCTTCTGTTGTTTTATTCAACTGTGATACCGTCAAGTTCCTCTGTGAGTTTGCAGATTTCATCGATGATGGAACCGATATACTCAATTGTTCTGAGCAGAGGTTCGTCTGTGCTGATGTCAACCTTTGCGAGCTTTGCAAGGCCGAGCGGATCGAGAGTGCTTCCTGCACGAAGAACATTCTTCCAGTCCTCAACAGCAGGCTGACCCTCTTTCTCGATTCTTCTTGCAACCTCTGTTGCAACTGTCAGACCTGCGCTGTATGTGTATGGATAAAGTCCCATATAATAATGTGGCTGGCGCATCCATGTGAGCTCTGCGCCCTCTGTAATCTCAACTGCATCACCCCAGAAAAGCTCGAGGTTCTTTCTGAATATCTCGTTGAGCTTGTCGGCTGTTACACTGCCACCCTCATCGATGATTTTATAAACCTCTCTCTGGTACCATGCCTCGCGAAGGTGGGTTACAAAGTTGTGATAGTAGGTATGTCCTATCATGCTGGAGAGTACCCATCTGCGGAAACGCTTGTCAGGATTGCTCTTTAAGAGGTACTGTGCCATGAGTAGCTCGTTCATTGTGGACGGAGCCTCAACAAAGTAAGTGGAAACCTCTGTGTCAAAAAGAGACTGTTCACTGTTGCACATGCTGAAGTGACCTGCGTGACCGAGCTCGTGAGCTTCTGTGAATACATCTGCCATTCTGTCATTCCATGAGAGGAGAATGTAGGCATTCTTTCCGTAAGGAGTTTCACAGAAACCGCCTGTGCACTTGCCCTGGTTCTTTGCGAAGTCGAACCATCTTTCGTCAAATGCTCTTTCTACAATCTTTACATAGTCCTCACCGAGGCAGGCAAGGCCCTTCTTTACATATTCCTTTGACTCCTCAATTGTAACTCTTGGGTCGAACTCAGGGTCAACTGCGAGCTTGAGATCTGCAAAAGTCATCCTGTCGAGCTTGTGAATCTTGCCGAGGAGCTTTGCGTACTTCTGAAGATGCGGTGCAAGCTTCTCTGTGATTAAATCTATCTGGCGGTTATACATCTCCATGCTTACCTTCTGGTCATCGAGGAGGTACTCGAATACATTATTATAACCGCGGAGATCTGCCATTCTCTTCTCGTGAGATACCTGTGCATTATAAGCTGTTGCGGTGCTGTTCTGATACTGAGCAAGTTTATCGTAGAACTTTCTGAAAGCTGTTCTTCTTATGTCTGTGTCAACCTCATACTCATAGTTATCCTCGAAGAGGGAATAACCGAGGGGATATTCCTTGCCGTTTACCTCAAATGTGCCGAACTGCATATCGGCAAGCTTTGTCATGTTGTAAACACTGTAAGGTGTGTCGAAGCTCTGACCGAGGGCAGCGAGAACCTTCTCTGTTTCAGGAGAAAGCTGATGAGCCTTCTTTTTGCGTAAATCTTTGAGGTAGTTTTTTGAACCCTTTGCAAGCTCTATAGCCTCATCGATTACTGCATCGTCAGCCATGAGGATTTCGCTGTTCACAAAGGAGAGGTCACTGTCCATTTTTGCAAGGCGGTCACCCACTTTTGCACTTCTCTCCTGATTATGGTTGTCATAGTAATCAACCTCAACTGCGAGGTTTGCATAGGCTCCTGTCAGGTAATGAAGGATAAGTACCTGCTCCAGCTCATCGAGGCACTTTACTATGTTTTCTGAGTTGTTTAAGTTGCCCTTGTAATCGGCAACAATTTTCTCTGTGAGTTTTTCTGCCTTTTCAACATCGGCATACATGTCCTCCTCTGTCTTATAAAGCAGAGAAAGGTCCCATGTTTCGTTTACGGGAACATCCTGTCTTCTTGCAAGTTCCATAATTGTGGTCTCCTTTATTTTAATGCATATTTGTCTACAAGTTTCTGTAAAATTTCAGCCTTGTCGCTTTCGAGTTCGACTCTTGCTTCCGCCTCTGTCATGACAGGCTTAATGTACTCTTTGCAGAGTTCTGTGAGTTTTTCTCTTAAAGAGAAGTTCTCGGGGTCTTCGTTGCAGGCTTTTCTTGCCTCAGCGATTTTTGACCAGTTTTCGTCAGCGACTCTGAACGTATCGTAGCTCATTGGAGAAAGTCCCTGAACGCTCTCACCGAATATGGTTGCATAGGCGCACATGGCGGCGGCATAGCTTCCGTAAGCCGATGCGTGGCGATTATCGAGCCAGTACATATTTATTTCAGGATGATTGCTCAGAACATCCTCGAAAACATTACCGACGGGATTTAATCTGATGCCTGTTTCATCATGCAGAGAACAGAAAACATCATACATGGTCGCCTGATGTTCGGGATAATCTTTTTCTGCCCATGGCATGGTCTGAATGGGTGTTACGCCATTATCCTTTGCCATGGCGATGATGGTTTTTGCATCACGATGGGTTTCCTCTTTGCTCGGGCACGGAATATGAGAAGCCTGCTGCATGATGATATAGTCATAGTGACCATACATCATTGCATATCTGAGCTCGGTATTCTCACTCAGGTGCCATTCATAGGTTACTCCCGGATGGGCCTGCATGTGTACTTCCACATTTTTTTCACGCTCTTTGCATATGTTCTCAAATATATGAGGCATATCGTTATAATAGGTATGGCTGTTGCCAAGAAACAATACTTTCATGATTTCCCTCCCTTATACAGGTCGATTATACCACAAAGAGGAAGATATGGCATATTTATTTTTGTCAGCCTGTGGAAAAGTCCGAAATTAAGGGAAAAAACCATATTTTCGTTGACAAAATGTTTAGTATTGCTATAATTGAAAAGGTTTATGCCACTTAGCATATAATCGAAAGAAAAATATATTAAAGGAGTCAGAAATATAATGAAAAAATCTCCGGTTAAGTCAATTGTAGCTGTCGGTATCGGCGCAGCTCTCTTCTTTGTTCTCGGACGTTTTGTTGCTATCCCAAGCCCTGTCCCGAACACAAACATTTCCATTCAGTATGGTCTTCTCGGATTCATGGCTGTTGCATTCGGTCCGATTGAAGGTCTCCTCATCGGTTTCATCGGTCATGCACTCATTGACTTCAGCTTCGGCTGGGGCGTATGGTGGAGCTGGGTTATCGCTTCCGGCGTGTTCGGTCTCCTCGCAGGTCTTGCAGGTAAGTTCTTCGTAAATATCAACGACGGTGCAATCGGCGCAAAAGAGATTGTAAAGTTCAACATCGGTCAGGTTGTATCCCACTTAATCTGCTGGGGTCTTGTAGCACCTGTTCTCGACATTGTTATTTACAGCGAGCCTGTTGAGAAGCTCTTTGCTCAGGGACTTGTTTCCGCAACAGCAAACATTGTAACAACAGCAATTATCGGTTCACTTCTTATTGTTGCTTATGCCGCAACAAAGCCAAAGAAGGGCAGCCTTACTCAGGAAAAGTAATTTAAATTAAATGGAAACGGCAGGGGTTTTCTCCTGCCGCATTTCTGTTATATACAAGAGTATAAACATAGCTTATAATGGTGGTATGCTTTTCTGTATGACAGAAAATAACGGAGGAAATTATGGCTGAAACTATATTGAAATTTGAAAACTTCGGTTTTAAATATAACGCTCAGGCGGAGCCAACTCTTTATGATATTAACCTCGAGATTAAAAAGGGCGAGAAGGTTCTTATAGCAGGACCTTCCGGCTGTGGTAAGTCCACACTCATTCACTGTATTAACGGACTCATTCCTTTTTCTTATCAGGGTGAAAAAACAGGCAGTGTAACAATTAACGGCAAAGAAACCTCTGACATGGGTATCTTCGAGATTTCCCAGACTGTCGGTACTGTTCTGCAGGACAGTGACGGCCAGTTCATAGGTCTTACAGTTGCCGAGGATATTGCCTTTGCCCTCGAGAATAATATGGTCGGCGAGCCTGATTTACACGATAAGGTAATCAGAGCAGCAAAGGCTGTTAATGTGCAGGATTTACTCCACCATGCACCGAGCGAACTCTCCGGCGGACAGAAGCAGAGGGTTTCCCTTGCCGGGGTAATGGTTGAAGATGTGGATCTTTTCCTTTTTGACGAACCCCTCGCAAACCTCGACCCTGCCACAGGCAAGCAGGCGATAGAACTTATCGACAGAATTCACGAGGAGACAGGTGCGGCGGTTGTTATCATTGAGCATCGTCTTGAAGATGTACTTCACCGCCATGTGGACAGGGTTGTCCTCATGGGTGAGGGAAGAATAATCTCCGATACATCCCCGGATGAACTCTTAAGCTCCGATTTACTGGAAAAGCACGGCATAAGAGAGCCTCTGTATATCACAGCCCTCAAGTATGCGGGAGTGAATATCCGCCCTGAAATGAACCCCTGGAATATTGAAACAATCAGACTTTCCGAGGAGGATAAAATCAGACTCAGAGTGTGGTTTAACAATATTGATATTCCCAAAAAGGACAATACAAACGGAGTTATTTTCAGTGCCGAGGATATAGAATTCACATATTCCGGAGGCTTTAAGGCAATAGAGAACATCAGCACAGAGGTCAGAAAGGGAGAACTTACCGCAGTAGTAGGAACCAACGGTGCGGGTAAATCCACCTTCGCAAAGCTCATATGCGGATTTGAGACTCCACAGAAGGGCAGAATGTTCTTAAAAGGAAAAGATATTTCCGATTTATCCATAAAGGAGAGGGCGGATCACATAGGCTATGTAATGCAGAATCCGAATCAGATGATATCCAAGGTTCAGATTTACGATGAAGTCGCTCTCGGTCTTGTCACAAGAGGTTTTGACGGGCAGACCATAAAAGAGCGTGTGGATGAAGCCCTCAGAATATGCGGACTCTGGCCTTTCAGAAACTGGCCGGTTTCAGCCCTCAGCTACGGCCAGAAAAAGAGAGTTACCATAGCTTCTATTCTTGTTTTAAAGCCTGAGATTATCATTCTCGATGAGCCTACCGCAGGACAGGATTACCGCCATTATACCGAGATTATGGACTTCCTTGAGAAGCTCAACGACATGGGCATGACAGTGCTCATAATTACCCATGATATGCACCTCATGCTGGAGTACACAAAGCGTTCCATAGTTTTCACAGGTGGTAAGATTATTGCCGACACAGACGGTGCGGCGGTTCTCACAAACCCTGATGTTATCAGCAGGGCAAACCTTAAGGAGACATCACTTTATAATCTTGCAAATATCTGCGGAATAGACGATGCCACAGCGTTCGTCAGAAAATTCATTGACTATGAGAGGGAGGTGGCAAGAAAATGACAAATATATTCAATTACATAGAAAAGGAATCTCCCATTCATAAGCTGACAGGCGCAACAAAGCTTGTGTGTCTCATATTCTTAAGCCTTGCAGCCATGGTAACCTACGATACAAGACTGCTTATTGCCCTTCCACTTGTCAGCATAGCTTTATTTGCCGTATCGAAAATCAAGGTGAAAGAGGTATCGTTCCTCCTCGGTTTCACAGCGGTTTTCATGGTGCTTAACAATGTGCTTGTTTTCCTTTTTGCACCACAGCACGGCGTGGAAATTTACGGAAGCAGTCATGTGCTGTTCCCGATTGCAGGGCGTTATGTAGTCACAACAGAACAGCTTTTCTATCACCTGAATTTAATACTCAAGTATCTTTCAACCATACCGATAGTATTGCTGTTTGTGTCTACAACAAACCCCAGCGAGTTTGCGGCCTCCCTTAACCGCATAGGTGTAAAATACAGCATAGCTTATTCCGTTGCCCTTGCCCTGCGTTATATACCTGATATTCAGAAGGAGTATCACGATATTTCCCAGGCACAGCAGGCAAGGGGAATAGAGATGAGTAAGAAAGAAAATCTCATTAAAAGATTAAAGTCTGCAAGTTCCATACTTATTCCGCTCATTCTTTCCAGTATGGACAGAATAGAGGTAATATCCAACGCCATGGAACTTCGTGGTTTCGGTAAGAACAAAAAGCGCACATGGTATATGGGCAGAAAGTTCAGAGCCATGGATATTATCGCAATGGCTGTGAGCGTGCTCACTTTCGCCTTTGCTCTGTATCTCAATTATCGAAACGGCTCAAGATTCTGGTTCCCGTTTAACTGAATAATAATTACAGCAGACAAATCGCTTATGATTGTCTGCTGTTTGCATAATTATAGGTTTGTTATTCAATTTTCTTTACTTTTACACACCTGAGGTTTATAATTATACGGAAATTTATTTTAAGGAAGGATTTTTCACAATGATAGACGAAAGACCGGGCTATGAGGAAATGAAGGAGCAGTGGAGAGAGTACACTCGTTTCCGCACACATGACGGCGAGGAGAGATTCAAGTCTCACCAGCAGTTAAGATTACCTCAGCCGCCCCTTGTAAAAAGCGCAGTAAGTGACGAGAGAGTAAAGCTCCCTATGAATTTTGAGGATTTAAACCTCAGCACAGATTATGTGGCACTTTGCTTCAACCGTGTTTCAAGAAGAATTTACTCAGGCGAGAGTATGAGCCTTTTAGAGCTCTCTTTCCTTTTGTGGGCAACTCAGGGAGTAAAGAGCATCAGGGGTAACAATTACGCAACCATGAGAACAGTTCCATGCGGCGGTGCAAGACATCCCTTTGAGACTTATCTCATCGTAATGAATGTTGAGGGCCTAAAGCAGGGAAAGTACCACTATCTCCCAATGAATAACGAACTCGAGTTCCTCGGCGAAGTGGAGGATATGGAGAAAACAGTAACCCGGACTCTCGAGGGTCAGGCATGGGGCGCAAAGGCAAATGTAGTATTCTACTGGAGTATGGTTCCTTACAGAAGTGAGTGGCGTTACGGACCGGGATCCCCTGTTCATGCCCTTGTTGATGTAGGTCATGTGGGTCAGGCACTCTACATGGCATGTGAGGCGGCAGGCCTCGGCACATGCGGAATCGGTGCTTTTGATTTTGATCTTCTCGGTGAGATTTTCAATCTCGACAACAGCGAAGAGTATATAGTTTACTCCGAGCCTGTCGGTAAGGTTAAAGATGAGGACAAGGCAAAAGAGGATGATATCTATGCCTTTGTAAAGAACGAGCCGGGCGCACAGAACGGCTGACAAATATAAAATTAAGGGAATGTAAGTTTTTCGCTTACATTCCCTTTTTGCATTATTATATAAATTTCACTCTTTCAAAATCGAGATCATCCTTAGTGTATCCCTTTGGGTGAGTTCCCTCCTCAATACATCCTATGGAAAGTATTGCAACGAGTTTCAGATTATCGGCAAAACCTGTGAGCTTGCGCACATACTCTTCTGTGCTTTCGCCGTTTTCCGCCTCTCTGCCTTTGCCCTGAATCCAGCATGAACCGAGACCGAGAGAATCAGCCATTAGGTGCATGTTCTCAAGGGCAATGGAGGCATCTTCAACCCATGTGTCGGTTTTCTCTGCGTTGCCGAGCGTGATAATTGCCGCTCCTGCACCTTCGAGCATTTTTGCGGCACCTACACGGGCATGTGAGAGCTTTTCGAGTAAAGCCTTATCCGTAACCACAATAAACTCAGGGGAGTGGGTGTTTCTGCCTGTGCAGCCGAGCAGACCTGCCTCGATTATCATATTGAGCTTTTCCTGTGGAACAGGCTCATCTGAGTATTTTCTTACGCTTCTGCGGGCATACATTTCTTCAAGTAAAGTCATGGTAACCTCCGCTTATATCTTTTTGTAAACAAGAAAATCAAAGTGAATTTCGGTAGTAAGCTCATTTAAAGCCCTGAGCCTCTCCGAACCCTTTATGTCTGTTTTCCAGTAGTAAGGAGTCATGCTGAAAAGATTCATAATCTGAGCATTACTGTAGAGCCTAATCTCACCCTTTACGGTGATTCTGTCTGTGAGCTCGAAGCCCTCGTAGGCTGTCTCTTTGTATTCATTTTCGTATGGGTTTTCATAGAGAACTTCTTTGAGCCCCCACAGGTGCCTTTCACCCGGAACGGCATAGATGAATACACCGTTCTTTTTAAGTACCCTCAGGAATTCCTTTTCCGCAAGGGGCGAGAATACATCGGTGAGAATATCTACGCTTTCATTTGGTACGGGAATATCGAACACGGAGCTCACCGCAAAATTGATATTCTTGTATTTACCTGCGGCGGCTTTTACTGCAAGTTTGCTTATGTCGAAACCTGAAATATCTGCATTCGGTAAACACTCTTTAATTTTGCCTGTGTAGTAACCCTCTCCGCATCCGCAGTCGAGGATGACAGGGCTTTCCATACCCTGATTTTTTACAATCTCGCAGAGTTTGTCTGCGAAAATATCGTAATATCCTGCGGTGAGGAATTCACGCCTGGAATCCACCATGAGCTTTGTGTCACCCGGATTCTTGGAGTGCATTTTGTTCGGTTTTACAAGGTGAACATAACCCTGTCTTGCCATGTCAAAAGAATGCTGTTTCTCTTCGTTTGTGCAGACAAGGGCATGTTCTGTAATTTCCAGTTTGCTTCCGCATACGGAGCAACAGAATAATAATGGATTTATCATATATCTTAACCCTTTGCGAGGAACCAGTCTTTGCCTATGTTGGCATCCGCAATCATAGGAACGGACATCTTTACCGCACCTGACATTTCCTCTTCGAGAATTGATTTAACCTTATCTGCCTCTGCCTCAGGACATTCAACGATGAGCTCATCGTGTACCTGAAGTATGAGTCTTGCTTCCAGGTTTTCCTCTTTCAGGCGGTTGAAAACCTTTACCATGGCAATTTTGATTATATCTGCGGCGGCACCCTGAATAGGCATGTTTCTTGCAACTCTTTCACCGAAAGCGCGCAGGGAGAAATTGGAGCTGGAAAGCTCCGGAAGGTAACGTCTTCTGCCGAAGATATCCTCGGCATAGCCCTTCTCTTTTGCATTGGCGATTACCGTATCCATGTAGTCACGAACACCACTGAAGTTCTTGAGGTATTCGTCTATATAGGCGTTGGCTTCTTTTACGGAAACTCCGATATCCTTGGAGAGGGAGAATGCGCCTATTCCGTAAACAATACCGAAGTTTACGGCCTTTGCTCTGGAACGCATCTTGGAAGTTACCATATCCTCCGGAATGCCGAAAACCTTTGCCGCTGTGGAGCGGTGAATATCCTTGCCACTGTTGAATGAATCTATCATTACCTTATCGTTTGCCACATGGGCGAGAACACGAAGTTCAATCTGAGAGTAGTCGGCATCGACTAAAGTCCAGCCGTCCCTTGCAACGAAGAACTTTCTCATTTCCCTGCCGAGCTCGGTTCTTACGGGAATGTTCTGAAGGTTGGGCTCTGTGGAGGAGATTCGGCCTGTTCTTGTTTCTGTCTGATTAAAGGAGGAGTGAATTCTTCCGTCCTCGCCTATAACCTTGAGCAGACCCTCAACGTATGTGGAGCTGAGTTTTGATAATGCTCTGTACTCAAGTATATCGTTTACAACGGGGTAATCCCAGCGGAGAGGTTCAAGAACATCCGCATTGGTGGAATAACCTGTCTTTGTCTTTTTGCCGTGGGGAAGACCCATGGTCTCAAATAAAGCGGTACCGAGCTGTTTCGGAGAGTTCAGGTTGATATCACCGACCTCTGCCTTGATGCCTGAGACAAGCTCATTTATGCGAACCCTGAGCTTTTCACCGTAGGCGATGATATCGTCACGGTTAGCCATGAAGCCTTCGTTTTCCATGGCGGCGAGAACCTCTGCGAGAGGAAGTTCTATATCTGAGAGCAGCTCACGCTGATCTCTTGCGTCAATATCTTTGCCCAGTTTATCGCACAGGGCAGGGAAAGCGGCAGCAATACCTGCTTCTTTAGTGTCAAGCTCCGGGACGAATACGCTGTATTCTGCCTCGAGTCTCTCTGTGTCATAACCTGAAGCGGATGGATTGAGAAGATATGCGGCAAGCACGCTGTCAAAAGCAGGGCTATTTACTGTAAGTCCCATTTTCATTACTGCCTTGTGGAAAGGCTTTATGTCATGGGTGAACTTCTGAATATTTTTGTTTTCTGCGAAGCTCTTTAAGAAAATCTCACTTGGTTCAAAAGTATATACTGTGTCGTCGAGGGTGAAGTGCATTTTTGATATTCTGCCCTCATCGTCATACTCTGTGAGGAAGTAAGCCCTGCCCTCGTCACTGCACATGGCGAGTATCTTTGCACCGTCTGCGAGAACCTCGTGCTTAAATTCAGGCTTACTCTCTGTTAAATCGGAGAGGGACATCTGAGCGGAAGAAGCACCTGTGAGGGCGATATTCATACTCTCCATGAGCTTGAAAAGCTCCAGCCTTGACATGAGAGGTGCGGCTGTGGAAACATCCACAGGCTTAATCTCGTAGTGGGAAATTTCGGTGTCAATCGGAACCTCACAGTTGATTTTACCGAGGAAGTAGCTGAGCTCTACATTCTCTTTTGAGTCGATGAGCTTTTTCTTCATGCCCGGCTTTATATCCAGTTCATCAATATGCTCGTAGATATATTTAACCGAGCCGAATCTTGAGATGAGATCCTTTGCACCCTTTTCGCCTATGCCTGCGGCACCGGGAATTTTATCGGAGGTATCGCCCTGAATAGCCTTTATATCGATAAGCTGAGGCGGTGTTACACCGTAAACCTCCATGATTTTATCTGTGTCGTAAAGAGTAACGGAGCTCTGTCCGAATTTTGTTGTGGCAAGACGTACAGTGGTAGCCTCTGAGACAAGCTGAAGGCTGTCCCGGTCTCCTGTGGCGATATAACATACATCGCCTGTTGCCTCACACTTTTTTGCAAATGTACCGAGGATATCGTCGGCCTCATAACCCTCACAGCTTACTATGGTGTAACCGAGGTAGCCGAGAAGTTCCTTGAGAACAGGCATCTGTGAGGCGAGCTCCTCAGGCATGGCATGACGGCCCGCCTTGTAACCTGCGTAGGCCTTGTGACGGAAGGTGGGTGCCTTCAGGTCGAAAGCTATGGCACAGCAGTCAGGGGAGAGCTCTGCTCTCATTTTATTTAATATGGTGAGGAAGCCGTAAATGGCATTGGTGAATTCACCGTTTTTTGTTGTGAGCGGTTTTATTCCGTAAAACGCACGGTTAACAATACTGTTACCGTCCAGTACCAAAAGTTTCATATTTTTATCCTTCTGTAATTACATAATAAACGAGCTTGGGAATTACTCTTCCGTATCAGTCGTCTTCTTCGACTGTCTTGTTTGCGATATATACATCTCGCATGAGCTCGTCAAGTTCCTGAATGGTGGAGAGGTAACCTGCTCTTCTGCGGAACTCTGCGGCATTGCGTAAGCCGTGCATATACCAGCCCACATGCTTTCTTGCCTCTTTCATGCCACGCTCTTCGCCCTTTGCCTCACACATGGAGCCAATGTGTTTGCGGATTACAAGAATTCTCTCCTCGATTGATGGCGGAGGCATAATGCGGAGTTCATCTCTTAAACATGCGTTAATCTCACGGAATATCCATGGATTACCGAGGGCGGCTCTGCCCACCATAACGGCATCACAGCCTGTTCTGTCTATCATCATGGCGGCGGAGTTTGCACCGAGTATGTCGCCGTTGCCTATAACGGGAACCTTTACGGCCTCTTTTACAAGGCGGATAATCTCCCAGTCGGCAGGTGGCTCATACATCTGAGTTCTTGTTCTGCCGTGAACTGCGATGGCATCTGCGCCTGCATCCTCGCATATCTTTGCAACCTCAACCGCATTTACGCTGTCATTGTCCCAGCCCTTGCGGATTTTTACCGTAATCGGAATATCCACAGCCTGTTTCATGGCACGGACTATGTTACCGCATAAATCAGGGCGTTTCATGAGGGCACTGCCACAGCCGTTTCCTGCGATTTTCGGTACGGGACAGCCCATGTTTATGTCTATCATATCGGGGCCGAATTCCATTGCTCTCTCTGCGGCTTTTGCCATGGTGAAAGGATCATCACCGAAAAGCTGAATTGCAACAGGGTGATTGTCTCCGCTCAAGTCCATGAGCTCACGGGTGTTCTTCTGGTTGAACATTATGGCCTTTGAAGACACCATCTCGGTTATTGTGTAAGCCGAACCGAAGTCGGAACAGATTTTTCTGAAAGTTTTGTCGGTGGCACCTGCCATGGGGGCAAGTATTGCCTGACCTTTAATTTCAAGATTTCCTATTTTCATATATTTACTCACTTTTTTCGATGTATTTTATTGGAATATATTTCCTCTATTTTACAGTAAAACGGCGTTTATTTCAATCATTTTAGTTTTATTAACAGGTTGTGAAAATGCCGCTTAAGTAATGCTAAACACTTTTAATCTTATGTTTTCCACAATCAGCATTATTGTGTTTTGTGGGAAATATAGAACTTTGTTTTAATTCCCGAAAAGAAAAATGGGGGGGTAAAACGAGTATAATAAATCCATACAGATTTGTTGTAAACAGATGTAAAAAATCAAGGAGGAATAATAATGGTAATATATGTATTATCGATAATTATTTTTGGAATAGGTATATTTTTTTATGATTTCATTTTTCTGGATTACGGGTATTTATTATATGTTGGTGGTTTTGAGAAATTTAAAAAGAATAGAATAGAGTCCATGGATATTGATTCGGATTCAAACACAAAAAGGCTAGGGTATGGATTGCTTTTCTTTTTTGCGGCTCTTGCTATCTGGGGAATACTGGCTGGTATATATTCTAATTACGGTATGGAATTTTCGTTAATTAAGGTTCTTAAAAAAGATAGTCTTTTGTGTATTTTTTTTAATGGTTTTTTAATCATAGGACTAAATAATATAATTACATATATTATTGATTATATATTGATTTCATGTGGTGGTTATGTCAGTTATGATGTTCAGATTAAGTTCGCTCGTGATATTTTAAATAATCCTAATACAAATCTGCTGGATGGATTGGATGAAGAACAAAAGAAAAAGAAGATACTGGAATCTAAGCGCTTTGTATTAGAGGATGACTTAAAAAAATTAAAAGAAGACTTGAAAAACGCTGAAAAAAATTGGAAGAATCTTTGAATCGTATAGGCGTACTTGGTGAGAGTATGAATAATGCATACAAGGAAAAGAGAATCAATTCTGCTAAGGCGGGTTGGACTGCAGGGTTAATTGGACCTGTTGCAGGTCAGATTGAGTATGTTTTAAATGAAAAGAAAAATGAAGAAATCGATAGGCGAAATGAACAGTTAAGCCATGATATTTCAGCTTCTTTGGCTCCGTTATACTTGAATGTGAGGGAAGCTGGAGAAGAAAAAATAAAAAATATAAGATATGAGATCAGTAAACTTGAGAGTGAGATTCGTAGCATTAATAGGCAATTAGGCGATAATGAAGAAAAGCTTGTGTTAAATAAAAAATTGCTATGGATAGTTGGGGCAGTAGTGATTTCGGTTATTATTTTGATTTTTTTAATCTCTTCCTTAATCTCTTCTTCAAACAAAAAAGCACAGGCAGAATACGATGAAAAATGTGCTGAAACATATATATTACACATTGACAAAAGTATAGATGCCTTTTTATGTGGAGATGAAAACTACATAAGTTTAAAGATTCCTGATGAAGAATCAGAATTATTATTATCTGAGAGTAAAAGTAAAAAATACATATATAATAGAGAGTATATTGATACCAGAATAAAAGAAGAGTTAGATGAAAGAATATTATACTTTTATGAAAATAAAAAAGGCGGAGATTTAGTTAAAGTGTTAGCTGAATTAGCTGAAAAGAGTTATTACGATGATCAATGGGGAGCTTATTTAGAAGAAATATGGAATACTCTTGACATAGATAAAAAAATCGAGTTTAACTTAGTCAGAAAAAATATACTTCATCATATAAATATTCGTCATTAAGAAAAGAAAAGATAAAAGTCGGTGAAAAATACGACGGACTTTGGGATAATTATCCATACAGAGATTTAAATCTTCCCATGCCAACTAAAGATGAAGTTAAGGAATACATAAAAAATAATGGTATAAGACTGATTACCGAAGATGGCAAAGGCGGAGCTTTTGATGATATATATGATAAAATGTCAGAAAAAGATGTAAAAAGTAAATTTGTATCAGGCCTTCATTTTTACGGCGATTTAGCGAGAGATGACAATGGCGTATCTTATGGAGAAAATTATTATCATAGCGATGAAAGATTTTGGCTAAGTGTTTGGAGGCTAAAAGGTTTATGGTATATTCCGGAAGAAATATATAAGATATCTGATAAGTATTGGTTTTTTGTTATAGAAAAAGATGAATTAACTCTTTATACATCTTATGTTGACCCAATAGAATTTTAAAGGAGGTTTTTATGGCCAGACCAAAGTTAGATAAAATTGTGAATCTTTTTGATAATGGAAAGGATTTTGAAATGACTCGTAGTCAGTATATTAGTTATACGGGGGCTGATATTCCTCAGAATAAACGATATACAGAAGAAAAGTCTGCGATAGCACGAAAGGCATTTGAATATGGATATGAAGTAAAAGTTATTCCTGAACGTCTTGAATTTCATAAAGTAAAATAATTCAAAAACAAACAAAACACCCCGGACTTATCATCCGGGGTGCTGTCATATCATTATGAATATTATTTAACTGTCCACTCGATGCCAGCGGCTGTGTCCTTGAGGATAACGCCTCTTGCGTTGAGCTCGTCACGGATGCGGTCAGCTTCCGCCCAGTTCTTGGCTTTTCTTGCCTCTGTGCGCTCTGCGATGAGCTTCTCGATCTCTTCTACCTGCTCAGGTGTAACATTGCCGTGGTTTACAGGCTTCTTGTTAGGGTTGAGGAGGTTGAGGGAGAGAACCTTGTCGAACTCACCGATAATGAATCTCTTTGTTGCTCCGTTTGTGTCAAGCTTGAGAACATCGAATACCTTTGTGATACCGAGAGCTGTGTTAAGATCGTTACCTACGAGGTCGATGAAAATCTGCTTCTGAGCATTTACAAGATCTGTGTCAACTTCACCCTCATCAGGGATGTTGGCAATTCTCTTAACGAGCTTGTCATAAGCGGCAACAGCGTTGTCGAGATTCTCGTAGGAGAATACGAGCGGCTTTCTGTAATGGGACTGCAGGCAGAAATATCTGTAAGCGATTGGGTCGTAGCCCTTCTGCTCGAGAAGAGATACTGTGAGGAAGTCGCCCTTTGATTTGCTCATCTTGCCTGTTTCGTCATTGAGGTGGAGAACATGGAACCAGTTTGTGCACCATGGGTGACCGAGATAAGCCTCTGACTGGGCAATCTCGTTTGTGTGGTGTGGGAAGGCGTTGTCAATACCACCGCAGTGAATATCGAGGTACTCACCGAGATATTTGATGGAGATGTTGGAGCACTCAATGTGCCAGCCCGGGTAACCGTTGCCCCAAGGGGAATCCCACTTTAACTCCTGATCGTCAAACTTGGACTTTGTGAACCAGAGAACGAAGTCGGCCTTGTTCTTCTTGTTGCTGTCCTCTTCTACGCTGTCACGAACACCGACAGCGAGATCCTTCTCATCCACATTACCGAAAACATAGTAGTTCTTAAGCTTGGATGTATCGAAATAAACATTGCCGCCTGCCTGATAAGCATAGCCGTCATTGAGGAGCTTTGTAATCATCTCGATGTACTCAGGAATGCAGGATGTTGCGGGAGCAACAACATCAGGATATTTGATGTTGAGCTTTTCGCAGTCTGCGAAGAAAGCATCTGTGTAATACTTCGCAATCTCGAGAACTGTCTTGTGCTCTCTCTTTGCACCCTTGAGCATCTTGTCCTCACCTGTGTCGGCATCGCTGGAAAGGTGACCGACGTCTGTGATGTTCATGGCTCTTGTTACATCGTAGCCGTAGAAACGGAGGAACTTCTCGAGAACGTCCTCCATGATATATGTTCTGAGGTTACCGATGTGGGCAAAGTGATAAACGGTAGGGCCACAGGTATACATCTTAACCTTGCCCTCTTCATGTGGGACGAACTCGTCCTTTGTTCTTGTTAATGTGTTATACAGTTTCATGGTGAAATCTCCTTAATCTTTATCTTCAAAATCTTCTTTGTGTAATTCTTTTGAAAGCTCATTGATAACCTTCCACTCGCTCTCAAGCTCGAGCTTCATGCGGCAGAGCTCCTGAGAAACAGGGTCGGCAATATGTATCTGGTCAAGGTCTGTGTTTATTCTCTGACCGTTGATTCTTACTATTCTTGCAGGCACACCGACGGCTGTGGCATTTTCGGGTACCTCGCTTAATACAACCGCACCTGCGGCAATTCTCGCATTGTCACCGACCTTGAAAGGTCCGAGTACCTTTGCACCTGAACCTACGAGAACATTGTTGCCTAAGGTAGGGTGACGCTTGCCGCTGTCTTTACCTGTACCGCCGAGGGTAACACCCTGATATATGGTGCAGTTGTCACCGATTTCGGTTGTCTCACCGATTACAACGCCCATGCCGTGGTCTATGAACAGGTTTTTGCCTATGGTTGCACCGGGGTGAATTTCAATGCCTGTTTTGTGTCTTGCTCTCTGGGAAATCCATCTTGCGATGAACCTCATGTTGTGGGTATGAAACCAGTGTGCTTTTCTGTAAGCTCTTATCGCCTTGAAGCCTGAGTACAGAAAGTATACTTCAAATCTTGATCTTGCGGCAGGGTCTCTCTCCATTACGAGGTCGAGTTCCTGCTTTAAATTTTTGAACATAGCTTTATCCCTTTTATTTTTCCCTTTTAAAAAATTAAAAACAAAAAAGCCTCCGATACCCTTAAAGGTACCGAAGGCGTTAAATTACGCGGTTCCACTTCGATTTATAACTCTTGTGTCTTAACGTGACCGAATGAAAATATCATTCTTACCGGGCAGAGATACTTATTTTCCCCCTGCCTGCTCCCGGACGCACTTCATGTTCTTTTCCGCTGCGGTGGCTCTCAGCCGCTGACCTCCGCTTTCTGTCGCGTTCCGTGAACATTACTCTTTCCGTTCAACGCATTAACTGAATTATACCTGACCGCCTGTGTTTTGTAAAGAGTTTTTCTGCAAAATCAGGCTTTTCGTGATGTTAATTCATCGGCAATTTCTTTGTTTTTCTCCTCGGTGAGAATGTACTTCTTTCTGAAGTAAAGTATTGCGGCAATAAGTCCCATGATAGGAATAATTGTCATGATAAATCTCAGGCCGAATATTGTTCCTGCGGACTGAACTTCTGCTTCTGTGTCAAGACCGATGATGTCAATGCCCACGCCTGCAACCAGTACGGATACGGCACTTGCCAGTTTTACGACAAAAGTCTGCATGGAGAATATAACGCTCTCGTTTCTCTTGCCGTTTTTCCATTCGCCGTAATCAACTGTATCGGCAAGGAATATGGTCGTGAGCACGGTTGCCAGGCCGAAGCCTATGTAAATGATGAAGGCACTCACGCCGAGCAAAGCGACATTGGTTACGGAGAAAGTTCCGAGAAGGAACAGGAACAGGTAACCGAAAATTGTGATACATATTGCAGAGGAGAGAATGGATTTGCTTGACCACTTTTTGCGAAGTATCGGCAGGCTTGCCATGGAGAGTATCTGTGCTCCTCCGCCAATGGTTCCGAAAAGGGAGTAAAGGTCGGAGTTACCTATATCATACTTGAAAAAATAAAGTGCAAGCTGGGTTGTGGTGTAAAGGGATGTGTTGAAAAGTATAATGCTTATTACAATTACAAGCGCCTGATCGTTACTGAAAAGGGAGCGGAACATCTCTTTTACGGAAGGAGTATCCTGACTTACACTTCTCTGCTCCTTTACACCGAAGAAGGTGACAAGCTCTGTGATAATGAATATAGCACCCACCACAGCGGCAAGGAACATGAAACCGGCTCTCTCACTTCCGCCTATTCTTGTTACAAGAAGCATGGTGCATACGGTGGGAATGGCAAAACCAACGGAAGATGCTGTTCTTCCTATAACGGAGAGATTTTCACGGTCTTTACCGGTTTTGGTTATGGCGGGAATCATGCTCCAGAAAGGAATATCCATGAGGGTGTATGTAATACCCCAGAGGAAGTAGGCGACAGTTGCCCATATCAGCATGGGGGATCCTTTCAGTTTTTCGGGAACGGAGAACATGGCAAACAGCACAAGGGCATTTGTGATGGTACCTGTGAGTATCCACGGACGGAATTTGCCGAGCTTTGTGTGAGTTTTCTCAACGACTACACCCATCATAGGGTCATTGAAGGCATCGAAAACTCTTGCCGCCATCATCATGATTCCTGTGAATGTTCCGCTTATGCCCAGAACGGTGTTGTAGTAATAGAGGATGAATCCCGATACAAGGGAATACACCATGTCCTTACCGACAGCGCCTGCGGCATAGCTTATTTTTTCTTTGAAACTTAAACTCTGGTTCATTTAATCCACACTTTCATATTTGATTTTATGATAATTTTAGTCTTTTCGGCAGGTAAAGTAAAGATAATACATAATTATCCACAAATGATATTCTGTCCGTTGTAAAAGTGTTATTCCTGTGGTAATATCAATGTGAACGGAGATGATAAGAATGACAAAGATAAACAGGAAAACTCTGATATTAAATATACTCATAGTACTGGTTCTTGCTTTTATATGGGGAAACTCCCTGAAATCCGGGGAAGAGTCAGGAAAAGACAGCTCGAGAGTTGCACAGATTCTACAGCCTGTAATAAACCTTATAATTCCCGAGGGTATAATCGAAAAGCTCGGAACTGAATTCATAGTCCGCAAGCTTGCTCATTTTTCAGAGTTTGCCCTGCTTGGTTTTCTGCTTCTGCTCAAAGCAGACAGCATGAAGATGTTTTCTGCAAAATGTATTTTACAGGCGGAACTTACTGCGTTTATCTGTGCTTTTCTTGATGAGAGCATTCAGATGTTTACGGGCAGAGGCCCAATGATAAGGGATGTGTGGATAGATTCCTTCGGGGCTTTTTCGGGAATTATATTTGCCGCGCTGATAGTTATAATTATCGCAAAACACAGAGAGAAAACTTCATAAACGAAAAGAGACCTTCGTACAGCTTTTGTCGAAGGTCTCTTTCAGGTTCTATCTATAATTTTTCAGGTAGTAAGCTTTTTATATTCCGTTTTTCGGAATTCCCTTGTAGCCGGATGTATCATCCTTTTTCTTACACTCGACGCACTCCGCTTCGCCGTTGCAGACAACATAGTTACCGCCTGATACAATCAGTTCACGGTTGAGTATGAGTGCCTGGGCGAGTTTTCCCCTTGCTGTATTGTAAATAGCCTGGACGGTTGTTCTTGCTACATTCATTCTTGCGGCACACTCTTCCTGGCTGAGCCCCTCAAGGTCGATGAGACGGATAGTTTCGTATTCATCAACAGTCATTGTGAGTGCTTCCGCAGGATTATCCGAAGATGCTCCCGGATTGATAAGTGATACCGACTGAGGCTCTGAACAGATACGCCTTGACTTCTGATGTCTTGCCATAGTTTTCTCCTCGTAAATGTTTTTTACACATCAGTAAAATTATATATGTATTACTGACATATGTCAATAAAGACGGGCAATAAAAACGGAGCTTTCTTTTTATGGAAAGCTCCGAAGATGTTATACAGGGGAAATCATATTAAATATGAAGCTTATACACCCATGTTTTCAGGTCCTGTGAGAGCAGGAGCGGAATACTTGCGAACTCTCTCATCGTTGATAACACCTGAGTAGTTGAGGCCGTAAGCAAAGTCGTACTTGTGACCTGCTGTGTCTGTGTAGCACTCCATGTCTCTTGGTGTGTCCTCTGCCTGACGCTCGACATCGTTCATGTCCTTAGGCATCTGCATTGGAAGAAGTCCGCTTGGCTCGTCTGTGCCTGCAATGATTCTTGCAAGGGCCTCGCTGGATGCGGATGCACCGCCGTAAAGGGAAGCACCTGAGAATGTTACAACGATACCGTCAACACTTGGCTCGAACTCATGGAAGCACATAGGCTTGCCAGTGAACATTGCAACAACGGACGGAACATGAAGTCTCTTTGCGAGGTTTGCCATGTCGAGAATCTGGTCGAGCTGTTCCTCGTTTGTTGTGAGGGCTGTATTGCCATAGTAGGAGCGGTTCTCTTTTGTTCCGTCAGGAAGTGTGTTACCTGCGATGGAAACCTTTCTTACATAAGGGCCGTCTGCTGTGTATGGACGGTACTGTCTTGTGAGAGGGACCCAGTTCTTATCCTCGTCACGGCCATCCTGTGGGAAGGAGTTGCCCGGATCCTTTGCAGGGATGAGAATGAGGTCTATGCCCTGAAGCTCATCTGCTGTAAGTCTTGTTATCTTGTTATCTTCAACCTTATCGGTTACAACATCGAAGTATTTTTCTGCCATTTCAAGGCTGATTGGGTAAGTGGCCTTAGCCTCGGAGACTACAACACCGCGAACATGATCCATCTCCTTATGAGGTGCCTCATAGAGAGCAGGAATGTAAACCTTCATGCGCTTGTCATGAGGTCTGATTGCGCCGTTCTCGTTCTTAACCATGACAACAGCCTTAACCTGAGCCTCGAGTGCTGCGGCCTGCTTGTCCTCGGAGTTTACATCTGCGAGGGCTGCGGCTTCGTCAAGGTATGGGTTCTCGAAGAGACCTGTGAGGAAGTAACCCTGTAAAAGTCTCTGTGCGGACTGGGCAAAAGCATCGTCCATAACCTTCTTGCCGACCTTCTTGCAGCCGTACTCGTAAGCATCCATGAGAACCTGTGGGTTGGAGCAGCCGCCCATCTGGTCAACACCTGCCATGATGGCGATGAAAGCTCTTTCGCCCGGTTCAACTTCAGGATCCTCAATGTGAGCACCCCAACCGCAGGAACGCTTGCCTTCCTTCATGCCCTCGTTGAGAACCATCCAGTCTGTGCATACAACGCCTGTGTATCCGTAACGCTCTCTTAAGAGCTTCTTGATTTTATATTCGGAGAAGGAGGAACCTACTGCCTCACCGAGGGAGCCGTCCTCCGCATAAGCTGCTGAATAGGAGCTCATGATTGCGGCGGCGGAGCCTGTCTTACCCATGAGCTTGAAAGCACCGTCTACAAACGGAACCATGAGTGCCTCAAAGTTCTTGTTCGGGTAAACAGCGTACTTACCACCCTCGAGGTGAGCCTCACGGCCTGCCTCTGATGCACCTTCACCTGTCCAGTGCTTTGCCATGGCTGTTAAGGAGTGTTTGCCCCAGCCTAAATCATTGCCGTTTTCGTCATAGGTGGACTGTAAGCCGTCGCAGAATGCACGGACCATGTCTCTTGAAAGGGCAGGATCCTCACCGAAGGTGCCTGCATTACGGAACCAGCGTGGCTCAGAGGAAATATCTACCTGAGGAGCGAGGAAACATGTAACACCGAGGTCACGAAGCTCCTGAGACTGACATTTTGCACTCTCCCATGCAATGTGTGGGTCAAATGTAGCGGCGAGGGAAAGGTTGCCCGGCCAGTCGGCTACGCCCTGACCGTTACGTGGGTCAGATGCAAAGTAGCATGGAATACCGAAATCTTTGCCCTCAACATATTTCTGCATTGCATTGGACCATGCAATCTGAATTTCGTCCGGAACACCGCCCATACCGCAGGAATTGAGAACGGAACGAAGGTGCTGGTCGAGGAACTTCTGCTGGTCTTCATTAACCTCAGGGTCAACCTTAACCTGATGAGCGGAGAAGCACATAAGTCCCGCAACCTGCTCAATGGAAAGTCTCTTTGCGAGGTCGTCGGCTCTCTCCTCTGCAGGAAGACGCCAGTCCTCATAAGGAAGAAGCTTGCCTGTTTTAGCTAAGTCCTTAAATTTTAATCCGTCAACTTCGATAATTTTTACACCTGACTCGGGATTGTAACCTAAAACAGGACCGTTCTCCTGCTCTACGAGGTTAAATCCGTAGGGAGTCTTTTTTTCGCACATGATGAAATACCTCCATAAATAATTGTGAATAATCCAAACCTTGTTAAAAGTATATTAAAAATCAATACCTCTACATTATAATTATATGATTATTCAATAAATCTGTCAATTATATTGAAAAATAAAAGCCGTGGAGGCTTTTACATCTCCACGGCTGAAATGTTAAATTATAATACACCCTTGTTCTCAGGTCTGAGGAGTACAGGAGCGGAATATTTCTGAACACGGTAGTCATTGATAACACCGGAGTAGTTCATACCGAAGGCGAAGTCGTACTTGTGACCTACGCTGTCTGTGTAGCACTCCATGTCTCTCGGTGTATCCTCTGCCTGACGCTCAACATCTTCCATGTCCTTAGGCATCTGCATTGGGAGAAGTCCTGAAGGCTCATCCTGACCGCTGATGATTCTTGCGAGAGCCTCGGAAGAACCGGAGAATGTTACAACGATACCGTCAACACTTGGCTCGAACTCATGGAAGCACATAGGCTTGCCTGTGAACATTGCGACAACGGACGGAACACCGAGCTTCTTTGCGAGGTTAGCCATGTCGAGAATCTGGCCGAGCTGTTCCTCATTTGTTGTGAGGGCTGTGTTGCCGAAGTAGGAACGGTTCTCCTTTGTTCCGTCAGGGAGAATATCACCTGCGATGGAGACCTTTCTTACATAAGGACCGTCTGCTGTGTATGGACGGTACTGTCTTGTGAGCGGACGGAACTTCTTGTCGTCCTCACTGTCGAACTCTGACTTCTGGGAACCCTGAGAGTTCTCTGCGTAACCCTCAGCGGACTTACGGCTGTCCTGTGGGCTGGAGTTGCCAGGCTCTTTTGCAGGAATGAGAACGAGGTCTATGCCCTCGAGTTCCTCTGCTGTGAGACGGGTGATTTTTGCACCGTCAACCTTGTCTGTTACAACATCGAAATACTTTGATGCGATTTCAAGGCTTATCGGATAGCTTACAGCGGCCTCTGTGGTTCTAGGTGGCTGGAATGCTGTTACAATATAGTGAGGTGCCTCATAAAGAGCAGGAATGTAAACCTTTAATTTCCTGTCTGTCTTTTTGATTGCACCGTTCTCATTTTTAATCATGACAACAGCCTTTACCTGAGCTTCGAGAGCGGCGGCCTGCTTGTCAGGGGAGTTTACATCAGCAAGGGCTGCGGCTTCGTCAAGGTAAGGATTCTCAAAGAGACCGGTGAGAAAGTAACCCTGTAAAAGTCTCTGTGCGGACTGGGCAAATGCCTTGTCCATAACTTCCTTGCCTACCTTTTCACAGCCGAACTTGTAAGCGTCCATGAGAACATCAGGGTTGGAGCAGCCGCCCATCTGGTCAACACCTGCCATGATTGCAAGGAAAGCTCTTTCGCCCGGTTCAACCTCAGGGTCCTCAATGTGAGCACCCCAGCCGCAGGAACGCTTGCCCTCTTTCTTGCCCTCGTTGAGAACCATCCAGTCTGTGCATACAACGCCTGTGAAACCGTAACGATTGCGCAGTAACTGGTTAATCTTGTAATCGGAGAATCCTGAACCTACAACCTCACCGAGCTCTCCGTTGTCGCTCCATGCGGCTGTGTAGGAACTCATGATTGCAGCGGCGGAGCCTGTCTTGCCCGCAAGTTTGAATGCACCGTCAACAAAAGGAATCATGAGAGTTTCAAAGTTATCATTTGGATAAACTGCGTACTTACCACCATCAACATGACCTTCACGTCCACCCTCACCGGCACCTTCACCTGTCCAGTGCTTTGCCATGGCTGTCATGGAGTCTTTGCCCCAGCCGAGGTCGTTGCCGTTCTCGTCATAAGTGGACTGTAAGCCGTCGCAGAATGCACGAACCATGTCCCTTGAAAGGGCAGGGTCCTCACCGAAAGTACCGCTGTTTCTGAACCAGCGTGGGTCGGCGGAAATATCAACCTGAGGAGCAAGGAAACATGCGACACCGAGGTCACGGAGTTCTCTTGACTGGCACTTTGCGCTCTCCCACGCAATATGCGGGTCGAATG